>DBVK01000099.1:1377-4136 GCA_002308135.1 Bacteroidales bacterium UBA1266 | reverse complement strand
ACCATTGCCATTGTCTTCCATTTCAATCCCGACGGGGATGCTTTGGGTAGTGCGCTGGCCTTATACCATTATTTTCAGGACGAAGGTTATGAAGCCTCTGTCATTTCACCCAACCCGTTCCCGAANNTTCCTGCAATGGATGCCCGGCGCAGAACAAATCATCGTGGCGCAGGAAAACCTCGTGGAGGCGCGCAAACGCATCCGCGACGCCGACATGCTTTTCGTGGTCGATATGAATGCCCCGCACCGCGCCGGTCAAGACCTGCAGAATGCGATTTCAAAATCCACACATTTCAAGGTGCTGATCGACCATCATGTGCAGCCCGACATCAAATGCGATGTCATGTACTCCACACATCTCACAACCTCCGCCTCCGAATTGGTGTATGATTTCCTGTACCAATATCTTACACCCGAAAAGCCTATCACAAAAGAGATTGCCGAATGCCTTTATGTGGGGATCATCACCGACACCGGCTCCATGTCTTACACCTGCGACTACCCGAAATCCTACACCGTGTTGCGCAAGCTTATCGAAGCCGGCATCAATGGTGAGGAAATCCATCGTAAAGTCTATGACAACTACACCGAAAGCCGTATGAAACTGTTGGGGCTGGCCTTGTCGCAGCGCATGGTGGTGATGCCGGAATTTGGTGCCTCCTACATGTATCTGACCAAGAAAGACCTGACCGACAACGGTTTCCAAATCGGTGATACGGAAGGGTTCGTCAACTACGGACTATCCATGGGCATTGTGCATTACACGGCTTTTTTCACAGAGCGGGATAACCGAATCCGCGTGTCCTTCCGCTCCAAAGGGGTTGTGGATGTCAACCTCTTCGCCCGCAAATACTTCGAGGGCGGCGGACATGCCAACGCCGCCGGCGCCTTTTACCACGGCTCCATGGAAGATGCCATTGCTCACTTTGAAAAAGCGGTACGGGAAAATGCACAGCAGTCTTAACAAGCGAACTTGCAACATCTGTTTTCTTGCGCTTCTCACACTCTTTTCCAGCGCCTTCTACTCCTGCCACCGTAAAAACGCCACAGGCAGCGTAATAGGCTCGTCTGAAAAGGAAAAAATGGAGAAAACCGACTCATACGTGGAAGGGAACAAGAATATCATGCGTCGGGAAAACGAAGAAATCCAGATGTTTCTAAAACGGTATGGATGGGATATGCAACGCACGCCCACGGGACTCTACATCGAGGTGTTGGAACCCGGCAACGGCGAACTTTACAAGGAAAACGACCCCGTGACTTTAGAGTATAGTACATTCCTGCTCTCCGGTGAAATGATATACAGTTCCGACAGTCTCGGTGCGAAACAGTTCGTGGTGAACAGATCCGAAGAGATTGACGCGCTGCACGAGGCTGCGCAAATGCTTCGACCCGGCGCCCGAGCACGATTGGTCATTCCTTCCTATTTAGCTTACGGAGTGGCCGGCGACGGCGACCGCATCCAAGGTCTCCAACCTATCATGATGGAAATAAAACTTTTGGAAAAAACTGACAATCGTTTGAAAACCAACTATATACCTAATCCATACAATTAGAACAATGAAAATCAAATTCTTGATATTGCCCGCACTTCTCTTTCTGACCTGTATTTCCGCTATTTCGTGCCGGAAATACAGCGGATTTAAACATGACTCTTCAGGATATTACTACCACTATTTCAGCCAAAACGAAAACAACGAACAACCGCAAACCGGAGACTTTGTGGTCGTCAATATGGGCCTGCGAACCCAAGACACCGTTATCTCGCCAATGACTCGAAACAACATGCTGGTTGACGAACTTTACAAAGGTGACCTATACTCCGCCCTGCGCAACATGCACCTCGGTGACAGCGCCACATTCATTTTCGACGGCCAGCCATTTTATGAGGACTTCTTAGGCATGGGAGAATATCCTTATGGGAAAAGCCCCATCTATGTTGACATTAAACTGCTGAAAATCATGTCAAAACAAAATTTGGAAAAAGCCGAAGAACGTTATCAGGAATACAAAAAGCAGCTTCGTCACGTTGAAGATTCACTCATTTTGGACTATGTGGCCGAATACCGCATAGACAAAAAATATCATGGCCTGCATTATACATTGAACAAAAAAGGTTCGGGCCCGAAAGCGAAAAATAAACAAACCGTTCAGATTCTGGCTCGAGGCCGCAGGCTGGACAACTCTTTGTTTGACATCAGCATAGATCCCGAGCACCCTGTCACTTTCGAAATAGGGAAAGATGAGGTGGCGCGAGGGATAGAGGTCATAGTACAGAATATGTGCGTGGGCGACCAAGTGACGGTTATCCTACCCTCCCCTTATGCCTTTGGAGACAAAGGAAACGAGGTTTTCAAAATCCCGCCTTACACTCCAGTGGTTTATGAAGTTGAATTATTGAAGATTTTAAAATAAAAACCTTATTAACAACAGAAAAAAAAGAAAAAAATGAAGAAAAACGTAACAAAATTAATCCTTTTCGGGATTGCAGCGACCCTTTTCCTCTCACTCGGAGCTTGTAGCAAATACAAAGGATTCAAAAAAGCCAAATCAGGTTTATACTACCAGTTCCATGTACAAAATGACACCGCAGACCAGCCTATGACTGGTGATTTAGTGGGGGTTCTGATGTCTTTGCGAGCTGGTGACTCCCTTCTCTTCCCCATGATGCCAAATGAAATGCTTATGGACTCCCTTTACGAAGGTGACATTTTTGAAGCCATCCGTATGATGCATGTGGGAGACAGCGCGACTTTCAT
>DBVK01000099.1:0-1309 GCA_002308135.1 Bacteroidales bacterium UBA1266 | reverse complement strand
CCACTCTATCTCGATGTGATGCTTTACGGAGTCATGAAAAAGGCTGATTTCGAGAAAGCCAAGGCGGAATTTGAAGCCCAGTTGGATGACCGAAAAGTGAAAGAAGTGGAGGAAATTGACGCTTATCTGCAAAAACACCCGGGTATGAAGCAAAACCAAGCAGGTGTATATGTGAAAAACGTTAAAAAAGGTACTGGAGCCAAAGTGGAACCGTTGCAGACCGTAAAAGTTCACTATACGGGTCGTTTCACCGATGGCACTGTCTTTGACAGTTCCGTTGAACGCGGCGAACCATTCTCCTTCACAGTGGGTTCTGGCCAAGTGATTCCTGGCTGGGATGCCACCGTCTCTGAAATGAAAGTCGGCGACAAGGTGACCGTGCTCATTCCTTCCAGCATGGCCTACGGCGAGGGTACCCGCGGCATCCCCCCCTACTCCCCGCTGGAATTTGACATCGAACTGCTTGAAATCGTAAACGAATAATTATTTTTAGGCTATTAGCTTTTGGCTCTTAGCTATTGGCCAGAAGCTAATAGCTAAGAGCCAAAATTATGTCCGAACAAAATTACGCCCTACGAATTGCACAGTCACTCCAATTGACGGAGGAGCAGGTGCAGAACACCCTGAATTTACTGGAAACCGGTGCCACAATCCCCTTCATCTCGCGATACAGGAAAGAGGTCACCGGCTCATTAGACGAGGTACAAATCGGGAACATCAAGGATTTATACGCCAAGTGGTTGGAGTTAGACAAACGCCGTGCTGCCATCCTGGATTCCATTGCCGAACAGGGCAAACTCACGCCCGACCTGCGCAAACAGATCGAAGAGGCTGAAACCATGAGCGTTTTGGAGGACTTGTACCTCCCTTACCGGCCCAAACGCAAGACCCGGGCTTCCGTGGCAGTGGAGAAAGGATTGCAACCGCTGTCGAAACTGCTATGGGCACAACGCCAGCTGGATTTGCAACGCGAAGCAGCCAAGTTCGTGAACCCAGAAAAAGGGGTGGCGAACGTGGAAGAGGCCTTGGCCGGCGCGCGCGACATCATCGCCGAGAAAATCAGCGAAAACCCCAACATCCGGGCTCGTCTGCGCGACACGTTCCTCCGCCACAGCCGCATCTCCACCCAGCAAATCCCCGACAAAATTGACGAGGAAGAGAAATACCGCATCTACTACAAGTCTGAGGAGTCTCTCGCCAAAGCACCCTCACACCGCATCCTGGCCATGCTCCGTGGCGAGGAGGAGGGCATCCTCCGCATACACATCGCCCCCGATGAGGAGCGCACACTCGCGGACATGAAACGCCG
>DBVK01000173.1:3543-5609 GCA_002308135.1 Bacteroidales bacterium UBA1266 | reverse complement strand
AGGCGGCAGCCGAACTCCGCCTTTACCGCAATCTGCGGCATGGGGAAATAGTTCAGGCCTGCGGTGACGCACTGCCTGTCGCTCCAGGCATAATCCTGCATGAGCGCAGCCGGACGATAGGAATCATAGTTGTCGTAGCGTGCAAAAACATACAAGCTTTTCCCTTTTTCCACCGCACGGCGGCATAACACATTCACACCAGCCTCGCATCCAATGGCGTACACACTTTCCCCAACATGGGTGTGCGGATACGGCGAACCGGAGGAGCGGCTCAAACGGGAATTGTATACGGAAATAAGGCCGGCCTCATCCAAGAAACCGTAATCGGCATACCCGCGTGCCACCAGCCTGCGGTTGCGGTAGGAGAAATCAAAAGAGCCGATTAGCACGCGCCCTTTCACATCCTTGTATTTGGTGCTTTTTTCTTCGGTCACGATGTCGTTGTTGAAGGTATTGCCGACATATCCGCTGACACCCAGCCTCAAGCCTTTGACGGAGGTGTTGTCGATACGGGCGGCGGCAGCGAGCCGGTTGGCCGGACGGAATTCATAGGCGGAAGCGGAAGCCCCGTTTGCCCAGGAGGACACATCAAACATGCTGGAATTCAACGAAGGCAGCAGCATGACCTCATAGCGCCATGTGCGGTGGCGGCCCCACAGGCTGATACCGGTCTCATGCCAGGTGCAGGGGAAAATGGTATTCTCCCCTTCCGGACGGTACACCCCGAAAAACTCCGTGGGCAAGTGGCTCTTGTTGGTGGCCCCTACCGGCACGACCATGTGCCCCATGCGCAGGTTCAGCCACGGGCGAATGCTTTTCTGCAGCCAGAACTGCTCCAAGGCGACCTCACCGCCCCGCTCCAGTTCCTTTTCATATTCGCCGGTCTCTTCGGTCTCCATTTCCACCGCACTCTCCACACCGCCGTGCTCAAACTCGATTTCGCTGCCGAAACTCCACCCGTTCCCGAAATCATAGCCAATCATAAAAACCGCATGGGGAAGGTCCACCAGACCGTGCCCCCGGGAATGCTTGTAGCTTTCCGCGCGACTGTAGCGGAACACATTGTCACTGAAAAAATTATACTTGTATACAGCCTCCCCGTACCCACCGATGGTGAGCCTTTCGGCCGGCTTTCCCTTACGGACACTGTCCGAAACCTCCGGACAGCCAAAAGCGTTTTCCGCTTCCGATGCGACGGCAGCAGAAAGAAAGGCGACAAAGCATGAAGCAATCAGTAATGTCTTATTTTTCATAATGATACAAAAAGATTACGAACAGATGCAAAAGTAGCGGACAAGGATGGATTACGCCGTAGCAGAAAATGGGGATATTCTCCGGAGAGCTCACTATAAATGGGGATAGGGGAAAAATTTCTGTCCGATAATAAAAAAAATTTCACCAACCTTAAAAAGCGTATCCGGATTTTTTTAACTTTGCAGCATCGTTTTGACAGATTTTCGTGCAACGGAAACGGAAGGCCTGTCGGAATGTTTTGCCAAGGCCAAACAAACAACAATTACATATAAAACAATTTATTATGAAAAATTTTTTAAAACTCGGCATGGTGTGTCTGACGGCACTCTCCCTTTGTGTGTTGACAAGCTGCAACAAAGATGAAGATTCAAAAAAAGCCAACGAAGACGACGGAATCGTCACCGAAGGTTTCGTTGATTTGGGACTGACCAGCGGCACCCAATGGAAAGCGACGAATGAAGGGACGGACTTCTACACCTTCAACGAGGCCAAAAGATTCGGCAAAAGCCTGCCGGACACCGTACAGTACCGGGAGCTTCTCACAGAGTGCCAATGGACATGGGATAAAGACGGCTACATCGTCAAAGGCAGGAACGGCAAAGCCATGAGGATGCCCGCAACCGGCTTCCGCGATTGCAACAATGACGAGTACAATGTGGGCATAGACGCCTTCTACTGGACTTCCCTGACCCTCGGTCCGCAACGCGCATTCCATTTCGGGTTCAACGCAAGCTCCTTTAGCATAAACTACACCGAAAACTGCATCCACGGCGCCGTGCGGCTGGGGCAGCAATAAGCGCAACGTCTGCCTA
>DBVK01000173.1:2632-3523 GCA_002308135.1 Bacteroidales bacterium UBA1266 | reverse complement strand
ATCCGACACAGATGGCGGCCAAAGGGTGTGTTCTGCGCCTGCCTTCCGCCCTGGACGCGGGCGATGTATGCTTTTTTATGTGAGCGAACGGAAAAGGCAGCATTTTTTTGACTACCTTTGCGAAACAGCTATTGTCCACACATTATTCTCATTGTCATGCAGATTGCCATTGTCGGCGCCGGCGCTTCCGGCCTGTTTCTGACCAAACTGCTTTCACGGCGGAAAGACTGCCGCATCACCGTTTTTGAAAAAGCGGAAAAGGCAGGCGGCAAAATCAAAGCCTCCGGTGGCGGCAAAGCCAACCTGCTGCACACGGGCATCACAGCGGAATGCTACAACCATCCGGACTTCATGCGGCGATTCCTGGAAAAATGCGACGACCGGCGCATGCGGCAGCTTTGGGAATCCTTCGGTATGCTGCTGCGCACCAATGAGGAAAGCCGCCTCTACCCCTGGAGCGAATTCTCCCAAAGCGTTCTCGACACCCTGCTGGACGACCTTCCGGAAAGGGTCAGCATACGCTGCGGCACCGAGGTCACCCGGCTGCAGCCGGAGGCGGGGAAATGGCGCATCAACGATGAGCCCACACTGTATGACCGCGTGGTGCTGTGCAGCGGCTCGCCGGCCGGCATGATCGCACGCAACCGCCAGGGATACAACCGCTACCTGCAAAGCCTCCCGCTTCCGATGACAGCGCTCGCCCCCTCCCTGGTCGGGTTCAAAACCCTAAACTATCCGCGGAAGCTGGAGGGCTGCCGCGTCAAGGCAGAAGTGCGCCTGATGCAGGGAAATCGGGAAGCGTTCCGCGAAACCGGTGAAATCACTTTCAAGGCGGACGGTCTCTCCGGCATTGTCATACTGAACGCCTCCGCCCACTACAACCGGCTTGGC
>DBVK01000173.1:750-2625 GCA_002308135.1 Bacteroidales bacterium UBA1266 | reverse complement strand
CTTGGCAGGCCACAGGACTGCCACCTGCTGCTGGATTTCCTCTACGGGCAACCCGGCTGGTCGCTCCGGAAGCACCTGCAGCTTCACCGCGACCTCTGCGGTGTGCTGCATCCCAAGCTGAACGCGCTCTACCGCCGTGAACATTTCGACCCGCAGCGGTTCAGGCTGGATATTGAGGACACCTACGACTGGGAGGGCGCACAGGTCTGCCACGGCGGCATACCCCTCAGCTGCGTGGACGAAAACCTTGCGGTAAAAAGGTTCCCAGGGCTCTACGCGGCCGGGGAACTGCTGGACATCGACGGCGTGTGCGGCGGCTACAATCTCTTTTTCGCCTGCGCCTGCGCCGACATCATCGCCCAAACAGTTGAACATGGAGATTAGAATCAGCAATATACGTATACCTGTAGACAAAAAGGGGACGCTGCGCGGCAGCGTGCTGCGCACCTTACGGCTGCAAGCCGCTGAAGTGGAGGATTTCCGCATACTGCGCGAATCGGTGGACGCGCGCAAGCGCTCGGAAGTGGTCTATGACTACCAGGTGCTGCTGCGGCTGAAAACAGAACATCCGGAACTTCTGAAACACAAGGATGTGAGCCTTTACACCCCACCGGAACCCATGCGGTACCCGGAATGGGCGCATCCGCAACGTCCGGTCATCGCGGGCTTCGGGCCGGCCGGCATCTTCGCCGCCCTGTACCTCGCCCGCTGCGGGGCGCGCCCCATTGTGCTGGAGCGCGGCAGCCGCATGGAGGAGCGGAAACGTAAGGTGGAGGAATTTCTCCGTAACAGGCGGCTGGATCCCGACAGCAACATCCAGTTTGGGGAAGGCGGCGCCGGCACCTTTTCGGACGGCAAGCTGGCCACCAATCTCCATCACCCTTGGATACGCTTTATATTGAACGAGTTCCACCTGCACGGCGCGGACGAGGAGGTGACATGGTCCGCCACTCCGCATGTGGGCACCGACGGCCTGGAAAAGGTGGTGGTCAGCCTGCGCGAGGAAATCGTCAGCCTTGGGGGCAGCGTCCTTTTCGACACGCCCCTCACCGACTTCCGGCAGCATCCGGACGGCAGCCTCACCGCATGCACGCCGGACAAGGAATTCCAGACCCGCCACCTGCTGCTCTGCTTAGGCCATTCCGCACACGACACCTTACGCCACCTGCATGAAAAAGGGCTTCCAATGGAGGCCAAGCCCTTCTCCATCGGGGTGCGCATCGAGCACAAGCAGCCATACATCAACAACATGCTTTACGGGAAATTCGCGCCATACCTGCCGCCAGCCTCCTACCGCGGCGTTGTGCACCTGAAGGAGCGCAGCGTCTACACCTTCTGCATGTGCCCGGGCGGTACCGTCATGGCATCGGCCAACAACCCCCAAAGCATCGTCACCAACGGCATGAGCGAGAAGAGCCGCAAGCGCGAAAACGCCAACAGCGCACTGCTGGTCGGCATCCGGACGGAGGATTTCTACAAGGACAGCCCGCTGGACGGACTTGCCTTCCAGGAAAAATACGAGCGGATGGCCTATGGCATCGCGGGCGACTGCCGCGCACCGGCCAACACCGTCGGGGCGTTCCTGAAGGGCAAGGTGGCGGAAGGCCCTGCTTCGGTCAGACCCTCCTACCCGCACGGGGTCATATACTGCGACCTCAAACGCTGCCTGCCAGACTATGTGGTGGATGCGCTCCGGGAAGCCATCCCGAAAATGGACGCCTGCATACGAGGCTTCAACCACCCCGATGCCATCATGACCGGCGTGGAAACCCGTTCCTCCTCGGCGGTACGCATACTGCGCGGGGAAAACCGCGCCTCCGTCATTCCCGGAATCTACCCGGTGGGGGAAGGCGCAGGCTATGCCGGCGGCATTGT
>DBVK01000173.1:0-729 GCA_002308135.1 Bacteroidales bacterium UBA1266 | reverse complement strand
CGGACTGAAGACCGCCGCATCGCTTTTTCCGGGGTTTCCGCAATAAACCGCTGCGATAGTCCGTTAGTTATAATACATTTTAATAGTATCAGACATGAAACCGAAATGGATATTCCTTATCCCGCTGTTGCTGCTCACCGGAGGCCATGCCTTCAGCCAGCCTTCAGCCCCCCATACCCTGCCGGTATGGCTGGGGNNNGTCCACCATACAGACGGTTCCGTATCCGGATTTTATCATTACGTGTATAACGAGCAAGGGCAGCGAACGAAAGCGCACTTCTTCGCCCTTGAAGAGGGACAGTGGATAGCCCGACAGCGGCGGACCTACGCCTACGACCCCCAAGGCCGGCTGCTGTACGACCTGCTGCAAGCCAAAGAGGACAAATCATGGGGAAACCTCCAGCTTAACACATACGCCTACAATGCGCAGGGGAAACGCACGCTGGAACGCTACCAGACCTGGTCAGACAGCCTGGGGCGCTGGACCTGCCCCCATTGCTTCCATTACTCCTACACCCCTTGGGGCGAGACAGACACCATTTGGCGCGAAGACGAGGATTCGTCCTACCTGGCACGAATCATCTATGGCTTTGACTCCCGCAGAAACCGCACCATAGAGCAATGGCAGTTCTATGACACCGCCTGGACAGACCTCTTCCGCGCCACCTCCACCTATGACAGCCTGGACCGGCTGATTGACTACGTGGAGGAGAACTGGAACCACACCCA
>DBVK01000043.1:3365-4428 GCA_002308135.1 Bacteroidales bacterium UBA1266 | reverse complement strand
TTATCAATATTTGTTTAATTGCAATTATTTACTATGTTCATCATTGAACGCGATACCCCAACAACTACTAACTCCTAACTGACAACTCCCAACTAACTAAAGGCTCCAGACAAGTATTTTTGGGTGAGCTCGTGCTGAGGATGATGAAATACTTGGTCGGCGGAACCTTGTTCTACGATTTCGCCAAGGTACATAAAGACAACGTGGTCGGCGATGCGGAGAGCCTGTCGCAAGGTGTGGGTGACCATGATGATGGAATATTGCTCTTTAAGCTTCACGAAGAGATCTTCCACCGTTTTGGCGGAGATTGGGTCGAGCGCACTGGTAGCCTCATCGGCAAGGATGTAGTCGGGCTCCACAGCAAGAGATCGGGCGAGGCAGAGCCGCTGTTGCTGCCCAATGGAGAGGCGGGCGGCAGGTGCGTGAAGACGGTCCTTCACCTCATCCCACAACCCCACTCCGCGCAGGTTCTCCTCCACCCTACGATGCAGTTCTTTGCCTTTGCATAGATTGTTGATGCGACACCCATAGGCCACGTTGTTGAAAATGGACATGGGCAGCGGACATGGCCGCTGGCTCACCAGGCCTATCTTGCGGCGCAGTTCAGTGATTTCGGAACCGCTGCCGATAATGTCCTCACCGTCCACCAGCACTTTACCCTCCAGGCGGACATGCTCCGTGGAATCAATCAGCCGGTTGAGGGAGCGCAGCAGCGTGGATTTTCCGCATCCAGAAGGTCCGATGATGCAGGTGATCTGTTTTTCCGGGAATGTGATGTTCACATCCTTCAGGATGTGGTTGTCTTTTATATACACATTCAAATGTTGTACTTCAATGGCCATTACAGTTTGTTTTTTGAGAAACGGTTGGTGACGAAACGTCCGCTGATGCTAAGCAGCAGCACAATGACGGTTAAAACCAAGGCGGCGGCGTAAGCCCTGTCCACCACTTCGGGGATGGGGCTGGTGAGCTGGAAAAAGACCGCAAGGGGCAAGGTGGCCGCAGGTTGGGATAGCGATGTCGGGATGCTGTCGGTATAGCCGGCGGTGAACATCACGCTGGC
>DBVK01000043.1:171-3334 GCA_002308135.1 Bacteroidales bacterium UBA1266 | reverse complement strand
GTGGCGATGCCCGGTGCAATCTGCCTGACCACCACCTTGAGCGTCTCCCATCTGGTGGCTCCCAAAGCATAGCTTGCATCCAGAATCTCACGCGGAAAGTTACGGGTCGCCTCGTCCATGGTGCGGATGAAAATGGGGATAATCAGCATGGTGATGACAATGATGCCGCCCAACAAAGAGGTGCGCAGACCGAAGAAAATCATGATGGTGAAGCCGAATGCCCCATATACGATGGAAGGGACTCCGAACAGCACGTCACAGGCCAGACGAAGGCAATAGGCCAATTTGGAGGACGGTTTCAGATAAACGTTGAGGTAGAACACCACCGGAATGGAGACCAGCAGCCCCAGAACGGTTGAAGCCCCGACAATGTAAAGGGAGCCCACAATGGCGTTGGGGAAACCGCCCTCACCGCCCAAATAGGTGCCGGCGGTGGGCAGTTTTGTCAGCATGCTCCAGCTCATTGCTTTGAACCCTTTGGAGAAGATTGTCCAAATGACACTGAGAACCAACAGAAACACAATGGACATGGAAATCCACATCAAGGTTTTGACCGCCAGCTCCGATACCCTTTTCTTTTTCCTTACTTCCATTTACTGCTGTGTTTTTTCCAACCTGTAAAGGATGATGCGTGACAATAAGTTGAAGACCAGCACTACCGCAAACAGAATCAGTGCGGCGAACATCAGTGCGGACTCATAGAGCGGCATGGAGAGCATTTCACCGTAATTGTTGGCAATCAGTGCGGGGATGGGATAGCCCGGATCGAGAAGGCTTTTGGGAATGCCTATGACGCAGCCGCAGACCATCAGCACGGCAATGGTCTCCCCCATTGCCCGGGAGACGGCCAGCACAGTGGCAGCGGCGACCCCTGGCAGGGTTTTCCGCAGCACCACCTTGCGGGTTGTCTGCCACCGGGTGGCGCCCAAGGCGGACGAGGCCTCCCTCAATTCCATCGGAACGCTGGAGAACACCTCAATGAACAGACTAACCAGCAATGGAACAACCATGATTCCCAGTACAATGCCTGCGGCAAGTATAGTGTATCCGGAGGAGAACTCCACAAAATGTGGGGCAAAACGGTTGGAAATCCAGGGGACAATCACCAGCACACCCCACACCCCGTAAATCACGGAAGGAAGGCCTGCCAGAATGTCCAGAGCCGGAAACACCAGTTTTTTCACATAGAATCTGGCATATTCGGTCAGATAAATAGCGGTAAGGAGCGAGATGGGGAAGGCGAAGACGATGGACAGCAGGGTCACCCATATTGTGCCTGTGATGAATGGGAAAAAACCGAACTCCCCCTTCATGGGCCGCCACTCGCTGGAGGAGATCAGGCTCCACAGGGATTTGTTCTCCAGCACAGGCGACGATTTCAGGTAGAGCCCTACGGCGATGGTCACCACCATGAGGATGGAGAAAAGGCAGAGTCCGAGCATGACGGACTGCGCCAGCTTGTCCTTTACAATGCGTTTGTTGAACATGAGCATGCCCCCCGATTGGCTACCATATCAGTTTTTCCTGTGCAGTCTCCCCAGCGCCTTCTCCAGTTTTTCCGAAGGGATGGCGATATAGCCGACCGGCATGTTGTGCCGTTGTCCGTCGGTAAGCACATACTCAAGGAAGGCCGCCACAACTGGGTTTGTGGGGATGCCATGCGTGACCAGATACAAATCCCGTGCGGGCGGGGAGGGATACCTTTCCTCAGCCACCGCCTTTACAAAATCGTCCTTGTTGTCGTAAAAATATTCGTCCGGAGAAATGGAACCGTCCCCGTTTCCGTCAACAGGGCATACCATCAGTCCGGGATTGGGCTTGCGGCTCTTCTCGTCATAGGCGTAGCCGATGTTGTTCAGGCCAATGCCCAGCTTGTCGGCCTGAATGGCGGAGGCCAGTCCGGGATCCGCATACACGGCGGTACCCAAAAGATCCTCCTGCTTTTTGCCCATCCAGGCAGCGAAAGTCTCCGCAGCACCGCAGGCATCGGAACGGGTGTAGACATGGATCGGGGTTTTGTCGCCGGTTCCCAGCACCTGCCCCCAGGTGGTGTATTCGCCCGTAATCCAGATTTTGGCGGCGGTTTCACGCGAAATGCCCTTGGCTTTCAGTTCGGAGGCGAAGGGATTCTCCGCATTGAGGGTTATGACCACCGCATCCTTGGCGGAAGGGAAGGGTACGGCACCCTTTTCCAGCTCAGGAGGATAGACTTCACGCGAGACCATGCCCAAATCCACCACATCGGCCAGCACATCGGTCATGCCCTTGCCGGCTCCGCCCGCAGAGAGGTCGATGCGCACACCGGGATGCAGTTTCTGAAACTCTTCCGCCCATTTGGCGGCCAAAGGATAGAGCGCAAAGGCGCCGGAGATGCTGATGCTTCCGTTCAGCCCCCCCTCCTTTCCGCTTGCATTTTCCCCACGGCGCCCGCAGGCGCCCAGGCCTGAAAGCAGTGCAACGGACATCGTCCAGACAGCAATCTTTCGTATTCTCAATTTCATATCTGAATAATTTAAATGAATCAAAACTTGTAGCTGAGCATTCCCCAAAGCTGGTGCCGCACTGCAATGTCCGGCGCCTTCTCCTTTTCAGACTGCAACATAGTGTATGCAAGCCTGCACTGGAGGAACGGAAAGGGATAATAATTCGCACCCACGCTGTATCCATCGGATTGCTCCAATGCGAAATGGGGGGTCTGCGCATCCGCAGCAGCCTCCCCGGACTGGAAATGGTCATAGCGCAGGTATGGGAAAAGCCGCTGCTCCGACTGGCCAACCTTCCAACGGAACCACCAGCCCGCCAATGCATACCAGCCGCCTGCAGGCTGATCCAGGTTGGAAACAGAGTCCAAATCCTGAGCGGTATGCCCCCAAAGGCATTCGCTTCTCAAAACCAGTTTTCCGTCATCATATTGTGCACCAACGGCCAGACGCTCGCGTTTGTAATCATTGTTTTCCTGCTGTTTCCAAACCCCTTTATAGAACGAGGCTGAGAGCGTCAGCGCCGGAAGCCAGGGATGAACGTCCAGTTTCCCGACCACATCCTTGTGGAGATTGGCATCCGTGTTATTGATGCCGTTGCCGTTGAATACTCCCAGACTGTAATGCAGCAGGTGGAACGGTTTCTCCCCACCTTTGACAGGGAACAGCCTGCCGTCCGCCAG
>DBVK01000043.1:0-155 GCA_002308135.1 Bacteroidales bacterium UBA1266 | reverse complement strand
TAGATGTCGCTGTAACCCGCCATTTTCTGGACTGCCTCACCGTAATCAATGTATTCCAGATTCATGGGACTAATGCCGCTTTCGATGGTGAACGGGATTTTGAACTGTCCGGCCTGCAGGGAGAAGGCATCGCAGAAGCGAAGTTTCAGATAGGC
>DBVK01000042.1:6284-7050 GCA_002308135.1 Bacteroidales bacterium UBA1266 | reverse complement strand
TCCACATCGGTGGCTTCGGCGTCCTTGGGGTTGCCGGTGTTGCCGCCGGTGGGACCCTGCTGTCCGGCGAAGGGGTTGCCTTCCGCGCCGGGCTGTCCCTGCGGACCGGCCTGCTGCTGGGCGTTGTACATCTCCTGAGAAACACTCTGCCACACCTGGTTCATCTCGTTCATGCAGGCGTCAATACCGGCCAAATCCTTGTTCTTGTGCGCCTCCTTCAGACGGTTCAGCACATTTTCAATCTGTGTTTTCTTGTCAGCGGGAAGTTTGTCGCCATATTCCTTCAGGTTCTTCTCCGTACTGAAAATCATGGCATCCGCGCCATTCAGCTTGTCTATCTCCTCCTTGGCCTTCTTGTCCTTGTCGGCATTGGCCGCAGCCTCCGAACGCATGCGCTCGATTTCGGCGTCGGTCAGGCCGGAAGAAGCCTCAATACGGATTTTCTGCTCCTTGCCGGTCGCCTTGTCTTTGGCGCTGACATTCAGAATACCGTTGGAGTCAATATCGAAGGTGACTTCAATTTGCGGTACGCCGCGCGGTGCGGGCATGATGCCGTCCAAATGGAAACGTCCGATGCTCTTGTTGTCGTTGGCCATGGGACGCTCACCCTGCAGCACATGGATTTCAACCGACGTCTGGTTGTCCGCGGCCGTGGAGAACACCTCCGATTTCTTGGTGGGAATGGTGGTGTTGGCGTCAATCAGCCGGGTCATGACACCGCCCAAAGTCTCAATGCCTAAAGACAGCGGCGTGACATCCAGCAGCA
>DBVK01000042.1:5994-6177 GCA_002308135.1 Bacteroidales bacterium UBA1266 | reverse complement strand
ATACGGGTGGAACCGCCCACAAGCAGCACCTCGTTAATGTCAGAAGCGTTCAGTCCGGCATCCTGCAAAGCCTTGCGGCAGGGTTCGATGGTTGCGCGGATCAGATGGTCGCACAGCTGTTCGAATTTGGCGCGGGTCAGGGTTTTCACCAAATGTCTCGGCACACCGTCCACCGGCATGATG
>DBVK01000042.1:5653-5958 GCA_002308135.1 Bacteroidales bacterium UBA1266 | reverse complement strand
TTCGCCTTTTCCGCCGCCTCTTTCAGACGCTGGTGCGCCATAGGGTCCTTACGCAGGTCAATATGATATTCGTTTTCAAATTCCTGTGCCAGCCAATCGATAATCACATGGTCGAAATCGTCGCCGCCGAGGTGGGTGTCTCCATTGGTGGATTTCACCTCAAACACGCCGTCGCCCAGCTCCAGAATGGAGATATCAAAGGTGCCGCCACCCAGGTCGAACACGGCCACCTTCATGTCAGACATCTTTTTGTCCAGACCGTAGGCCAAGGCCGCCGCCGTAGGCTCGTTGATAATACGCTTCAC
>DBVK01000042.1:3218-5641 GCA_002308135.1 Bacteroidales bacterium UBA1266 | reverse complement strand
ATCTTGCCGGCTTCCTTGGTCGCCTGACGCTGGGAGTCGCTGAAGTAGGCGGGCACGGTAATCACCGCTTCCGTCACGGTCTGGCCCAGATAATCCTCGGCTGTTTTCTTCATTTTTTGCAGCACCATGGCCGAAATCTCCTGCGGCGTATACAGGTGGCTGCCGATTTTCACGCGGGGCGTGTTGTTGTCGCCACGCACCACCTCGTAGCTCACCCGGTTGATTTCACTGCTCACCTGGTCAAAGGTTTCGCCCATGAAACGCTTGATGGATGCCACGGTGTTTTTCGGGTTGGTGACCGCCTGCCGCTTGGCGGGGTCGCCAATCTTACGGTCTCCTTCGCCATTGTCCAAGAACCCGATTACGGAAGGGGTGGTGCGGTTGCCCTCGCTGTTGGCAATCACCACGGGTTCGTTGCCTTCCATCACTGCCACGCAAGAATTGGTGGTACCTAAGTCAATTCCAATAATTTTACCCATTTGTATGTTTCCTTTCTAATTCTGTTTATACATTAAAACACCCCGCCCTGACTCAATTATTATGCCATCTATACCGTTTTTCTGTTCAAATAAATATAATTTATTGATAATGAATAATTTATGAAGTTGTTCCGGAAATCCGCACAGGCTGACAGCCGACGCTTGTTCTGCCAAAACGTCAGTTCCCATTGGCTGGCATAGCAGAAAAACGTCCCGATGAGCCTCCCCTTTTTTCACCTGCAGGCAAAAAAAAAGCCCCGTTGTTATACGGGGCTGATAGTAAGAACTGACTGGAATTACATTTCCATGCCAGCACCGGCTTTGAACTTGACCACCTTTTTGGCTTTGATCATTATCTCTTTACCAGTCTGGGGGTTGCGACCTTTACGGGCGGCCTTGTTGGCAACAGAGAAAGTTCCGAAACCGACCAGCGTCAGTTTGTCACCTTTTTTCAAGGTGTCGACAGTGGCGTTCATCATAGCGTCCAAGGCTTTTTTTGCCTGCGCATTGGTCAATCCGGCTTTCTCAGCCATTGCACTAACTAATTCAGCTTTGTTCATATCGATTTGTTTTAATGTTTGACGCGCAAAGATAATTATTTTTCACGCACGTGCCCGCTATTCTGGTTTTTTTTTTGATTTTTTTGCAAAATTACCCTAAAATACCCATAATCAACACAATAATTAACGCAATAGGAGCCAGGTAACGCAAGGAAAAGTAGAAGACAGGGAAATATCCGGCCTTAAGTTTTCCATTATTTGTCAGTTCTTCGCGTACTTCGGCCTTCGGATAACGCCATCCGAGGAACAAAATCAGGCAAAGCGCGCCTATGGGCATCAGATAGGTTGCCGTCAGCTTGTCCAACAAATCGAACATGGTGCAACCGGCGATATGGAAAGTGGAAAATGGCCCGAACGAAAGGGTGCACAACGCGCCCAGCACGAAAACAAGCACAGAAGCGGCCATCGTGGCAGGGAAGCGTTTCATGTGCAGCTCCTCCACCGCCCACAACACGATAATCTCCAGCAGCGAAATGGTCGAAGTCAGCGCGGCTATGGACAGCAACAGAAAGAACATGATGGCGAACAGTCTGCCCAAAGGCATACTGTTGAACACATTGGGCAGCACTTCGTAAACCAGGCTGGGACCGCTGGTCGGATTCAATCCGAACGCGAAGACGGCGGGGAAAATCGCGACACCAGCCAGCAAAGCGATAAAAGTGTCCGCCGTGGCCACGCACACACCGGTCTTCAGGAGGTTGTCCCCTTTGCGTATGTAAGAGCCGTAGGTAATCAGCGCACCCATGCCAATGCTAAGCGAAAACAAGGCCTGCCCCAGGGCCGAAAGCACACTGCCGGCTGTCAGTTTGGAGAAATCCGCCTTGAACAGGAATTCCAGACCGTCGGAAGCGCCCTTCAGCGTGAGCGAGCGCGCACACAACAGCAGCATCAGCACCAGCAGCAGCGGCATCAGGATTTTGGTGTAGCGTTCTATGCCCTTTTGCACCCCCATGGTGATTATGACAGCCGTGAGCGCCAGAAAGAGCAGCTGGGAAAGCAAAGGCGCCCATGTGCCGGAGGTAAAGGAGGCGAACAGCTGGGAAATCTCCTGGGGCGTTTTCCCGGACAAACTGCCGTTGCTGGAAAGCAGGACGTAATTCAGCGTCCATCCGGCCACCGTACTATAAAAGGAATAGATAAGGAAAGCGGCCACTATGCCCAGCACCCCGACAAACGACCATTTGCGGTATGCGGGGTCCAAAGCGCGGAATGCGCCGACCGCGTTCCGCTGCGATCGGCGTCCGATAACGAATTCGCTCATCATGATGGGCAGCCCGATCAAAAACACAAACACCAGATAAACCAGCAGAAAAGCGCCTCCGCCCTGCTGGCCTAAGGTATAGGGGAAACGCCAGATATTGCCCAGCCCGATGGCGGAACCCGC
>DBVK01000042.1:0-3209 GCA_002308135.1 Bacteroidales bacterium UBA1266 | reverse complement strand
CTGCCGTGATGGCGCCCAAACTCGTAGAAAAGCCTCTTTTTGTATCCGAATCACTCATGCTGTTACACTTAAAAATTAGCTATGCCTTTATTTGTTTCATTTCACATTCACCACCCGTCCCGTCGCCTCCGAAAGCAGGGTCTGCAAAGAAGCCCCGGCCAAGGTTTCGTCGGAAAGCAGGGTGTTTTCCGGCTCTATACCGAAATTCCTGATCCACATGGGGTTGTCGATGCGCTCCGGTGTAATCGCATTCACCCGTATGCCGTCGGCCTCCCATTCCTGGGCCAAAGCCTGCATGAAACCGACCGTTGCGGCTTTGGTGGAAGAGCACAGGCTGCAAAACGCCTTCCCTTGGATATTGGAGCTGGAAATGCAGAGCAGCAGCTGCCCCCTGGAGCGCTGCAGGTAGGGATAGGCGGCCGATGCGACATGCACCATTCCGTTGTAATTTGTGGCTATTATGGTGTTGATGCGTTCCCTGTCCATGGAGGCCAGGGGGGCATTCGCCTGCATAGCCGCCATATTCACCACGCAGTCCACACGTCCGCCCGTTTGCGCGGACACTTCGGCAAAGGCCTTGTCCACCGCATCCCAACGGGAGATATCCGTGCCTGCGGAGGAGAAGGGGAACACCCTCGCCCCATGCGCAGCCGCCATGCGCACCAGCTGCTGTCCGGAGCCGGAGCTGCCTCCAAACACCACCATCACCTTATCCTTTAAACGGCTATAATCCATGGTTTCCGGAACCGCATGTGAACGCAGCTGGAAAAGCGTGTCAAGCAGAAAGGCATCCTCCTTGTAGGTCAATTTCAAATTGGACTCCTCACCCGGCACCACATAAATGGGCTCGTCCGGCAGGTATTGGATGACCGTGCCGCAGTCGTCCGTGCATACAAAATGCGGATCCCGCAAGGCCAGCCCGTAGGCCTTGCTGATGGTGTGCAGGCGGAAGGCCTGTGGGGTCTGCCCCCGGCGCAGCAGCTTGCGGCTGGGGATATCCGTAATCAGCGTCCCTTCCGGATTCACCTGGAAAATAGTGTCGGTGGCGGGGACGGCCACGGCCACAGCATTGTACCGCTGCAGCGCGTCTGTCACCGCATGAATGACCTGCTGCCCTATGAGCGGGCGAACCGCATCGTGAAAGATCAGGCAGGCATCGGGAACCCCCTCGTAGGCGCGTATGGCCGCAAGGGAGGAGAAATAGCGCTCTTCGCCCCCTTTCAATATCCTCGTCACCTTTTTCCAGGTGTTTTTCAGCGTCAGCTGTTCCATAAAGTCCACATACAACGGATGGATTACAATGGCAATCTCGTCTATGCGCCCGTTGCGCTCAAACACATCCACCGTATGCTCTATGACGGTTTTACCCGCCACCTGGAAAAACTGTTTGGGCACGGACGCGCCCAGGCGGCTACCTACGCCGCCGGCCAAAATAACTGCAACATTCACGGTTCGAGTTTTCTATATGGCTTTTTGCACCGTTTAGGGGCACAGCTGTCTAAAAACTTACAAAAGTACTCAATCTACACATATCCCAAGGGGATTCCGGCAAATATTTTCACCGGAGCAGCTGACAGCCTTGTGCAGAAATCCGGATGCCGGAAGGGCAACAAAAACGGAAGGCGGCGCTTAAAGCACCATGACCTCCGGTTCCAAATCGAGGCCATACTGCTGCCGCACATCGGCTTGTATGCGCTGGGCAAAACGCCATACCTCCCCGCCTGTCGCCCGTCCGTAATTGACAATGACCAGCGCCTGACGCTCATGCACGCCCACATCGCCCTCTCGCCTCCCCTTCCATCCCAGGGAATCAATCAGTTGGGCGGCGGAAAGCTTCATCCGTCCGTCACCAGTGGGATAGGCCTTGAATTCCGGATGGGCGGCCTGCAAAGCCTGGCATTTTTCGGGAGAGACCACCGGGTTTTTGAAAAAACTGCCGGCACTGCCTAACACCCGCACATCGGGCAGTTTCTCCCGGCGGATTTCCGAAATGACTTCGTACACGCTGCCAAGTGTGGTTCCGCCCCGCTGCCGCAGGCGTTCCGCCACATCCCCGTACGCAGTGTGGAACTGCGGCCTCGTGGAAAGTTCGAACACTACCGCATGTATGAGGTATTTCCCGCTTCCGGCGGTTTTGAACAAACTGGATCGGTATGCGAATGCGCACGCCTCTTTGGGGAAGACCTTCAGCTCGCCCGTCGCGATGTCCCAGGCCTTCACCGCATGCACCACGTCTTTCACCTCCCTTCCGTAGGCGCCAATGTTCTGCACCACCGCGCTCCCAACCTGGCTGGGAATAAGGGCGAGGTTCTCCACGCCATAGAAGCCATTGTCCACGCAATAGCGGACAAAACCGTCCCAGTTCTCACCGGCGGCCACTTCCAAGCGCACACTGCCCCCCTCCGGCGCCTCTGTGCGGACACCACGGGTTTCCAAATGCACAACGGAAGTATGCATATCTTTTGTAAACAACACATTCGCACCGCTGCCAAGGATGAAAAAAGGCTGCCTGGCCCATGGGGAATGCAGGAATTCCTCTTCGTCCTCCCGGGTGTGAAGTATCCATAAACGGTCCGCTTTTGCCTCCATTCCGAAGGTGTTGCGGGCTTTCAGGGAAGCGTTCTCCAAACACTGCATGATTTCTGTTTTTTACAGCGGCAAAAGTAATCTTTTTTTTAACTATCTTTGCTGTTTGATTTCCCCTTCTTTGGAGAAAGAACATAATCATTTGACAATAAAACAATTCAGTAATAAAAACTTACTATTGACATGAAAAAACTGATCGAGTGCGTGCCCAATTTCAGCGAAGGCCGCAACTTGGAGGTCATCCGCCAGATTACAGCGGAAATCGAGAAAGTAAAGGGAGTGAAACTGTTGGACGTGGATCCGGGCGCGAGCACCAACCGCACCGTCGTGACCTTTGTCGGCACCCCGGACGAAGTCTGCGAAGCCGCTTTCCAGTGCGTCAAAAAAGCGCAACAGCTCATTGACATGCGTCAGCATAAGGGTGACCATCCCCGTTTCGGCGCCACTGACGTATGCCCGCTGGTACCGGTATCCGGCATTAGCATGGAAGAGGTGGTGGGCTATGCGCGCCGCCTGGCCGAACGCATTGGCAACGAACTGCATATTCCCGTATACTGCTACGAAAACGCCGCATTCGAAGAGAAACGCCGCAACCTGGCCAACTGCCGCCAGGGCGAGTACGA
>DBVK01000124.1:2373-5758 GCA_002308135.1 Bacteroidales bacterium UBA1266 | reverse complement strand
TCCAGCTGGCGCCATGCCACAATCCGCCGAAAAGCATGGTGTTCATCATATTGATGTTGGTATTGATCTTTTTCCGGCTCTTCGGCCAGGACAACAGACAGACGGCCAAGACCAAAGCCAGGACGGCAACCGACACGGTCACCCACCATTGTTTGGACAAAAACACGACAATAAGGGAAATGGCCAGGACCATCAGATAAGTGGCTGCCGTCGCCTTACGGTTTCCACCCAGCGGAATATACAGGTAATCTTTCAGCCAGCTGGAAAGGGAAATGTGCCAGCGTTTCCAGAACTGGCTTGGATTCTGCGCTTTGTATGGCGAATTGAAATTCTTGGGCAAATGGAAACCCATCAGCAGCGCCACACCGACGGCTATATCGGTATATCCGGAAAAATCGGCATACACCTGCAGGGAATAGGCGAACAAAGCCGACAGATTCTCAAAACCTGTATACATCAATGGATTGGCAAAAACCCTGTCAATAAAATTCACGGCCAGGTAATCGCTCAACACCATTTTTTTGAACAATCCGTTCAGTATCCAGAACACCGCAATGCCGAACTGGCGTCTGGAAAGAAAGAAAGGTTTGTACAACTGGGGGACAAACTGGGAGGCTCTGACGATAGGACCGGCCACCAAACCCGGAAAGAAACTCACATAAAACCCGAAATCCAGCACATTCCCCACGGCTTTCACATCCCCACGGTACACATCCACCACATAACTGATGGTCTGGAATGTGAAAAAAGAGATACCCACCGGCAGCAGAATCACATCCGCATTGAAATGACCGCCAAAGGCATTCGCCCAATGCGCCAGGTAGTTGAAAACCTGGTATCGGGTATGGAAAAGGTTGTTGTATATGTCGGTGAAAAAGTAAGCGTATTTGAAATAGAAGAGCACGGCCAGGTTCACCACCACACTGCCGGCCACCCAAAGCTTGCGCGCCCCCGCCCTTTTGGTCCGCGCTATGCCTTTGGCCGCAAAAAAATTGAAAAAGGTGGAGAAAATCAGGATGAGCACGAACAGTCCGCTTGTTTTGAAATAAAAAAACAAACTGGCAGCGAACAAAAAGGTGTTCCGAAGCAGGCGGCGGTTGCCTATCAGGCTGAGCCCCGTGAAAACCACAACAAAAAAGGCCCAGAAATAAAATTGGGTGAACAGCAGCGGCTGCGCCTCATTAAAGGAAAACAGCGTTTTCAAAAACTGCAGCAGCTCATTCCATGCCATCGTCAGCCTCCTTTTGCTTCAAATAGTCTGCATACGAGCGCATCAGCGCCCAATAGAGCAAATCACCCATATAACGGTAGCCTTTTACCGTGAAATGCACTTTATCGCGCTGTGCCAGACCGGCTTTCACCCATTTTTTCATGGATTTCAACCCTCCCATAATGGCAAACTGGTCAAACACCGCCCCCTGGTACTCCGCCGCCAGACGATAAAACACAGCGCGTGCCAATTGGCCATTAGTGTTCACCGCGTAACGGTGGCGGCCCAGCCTGCGGTAGCTGTCATTATTCGTCACAAACAGGAAACGGCATTCCGGAGCGACACGCCGTATTTCTTCAATCAGGCATTCGTAGCGCTGCCGGAAAACCAAGGTGTCGAAACCGTCTCCGCTGGCATCGTTGATGCCAATGCCGAACACACAGAGATCAGGGTGCAGGAACTGCAGGTCATTGGCAAAATAAGGGCATTGCAGGTAGGACGGCACGCTGGCCCCGTTCACGCCGACCGCATGGTAGCTGAAACCCGGAAAATCATTGTCCAGCAGTATCCCCCTGAGCAGGAAAGGTTCCCAAAGCGAGTCCTTGGGGACAAAAGAAAGCGTCAGGGAATCGGTATAGCGGTCCAGGACAAAGGCATAGGTCCGGCTCACGGAATCGTATTCCCCCTGGAAAACGGTATCGGCCACCGTCAGCACGGGATACACCCTGCCGGAATCGGAATAGCCGAAAACACGGATTTTGTCAAAATCAAAAAAAAGACCGTCGTTATTGCGCATGCACAAGCTGAGGGAGGCGGAAGGGCTGGCAGCACTCACCACCATACCGGAAAGCCCCAAAGGATACGGAATGTTACGCTGGGTGTTTTTGGCACAGTCCCATTTCCCGCTGCATGTGACTTTATAATTATAGGGATTGTTGGTTTTCGCCACGGTGAAAGGGAACAAAAAACCCCGTCGTCCGGTCAGTCCGGGAGCGGTTTGGATCAGGCGTGCACGCACCTGGTGGGAAAAGGTGCCGGCCTGCACGTGCGAGCCTCCGATATGCAGGATATTGACCGTACCCATCCCTTCTTGGAACAAGGTGTCCCAAGAACGGAACATGGCATGGAACGCGCTCTTCCCCGCCGGAAAATACAGGCAGCAGCTATCCGCCAACACCACCCCCTCCTCATAAGGCGGGAAGCAGACATGCTGCGCGGAAAGCGGAGTTAGTAACCATAGCTGAAACAACAAGCAACACCAGAGGAAACGACGCATGGACTATTCAATATTTCGCGTCATATACTGGCGTACCAGTTCCGGACGGCAACGGCTTCTCAAATCGTAAAAATCATAATGGGTCAGGAAGGAATTGGAAAGGATGCGCGCAATCTCTATGGCTCCAGCCTCTGTGAAATGCACGTAATCGGGCCCCGCCCATGCCGGCTGGTGCGCCACCCACTGTATCATGGCGTTCTCCCCTCCCATGACATGGAACATATCCCAATAAGCCGCACCGTTTGCCAGCGCCGTCCGTTTCAAGGCATCGTTCAGCCCCGGAAGGAAGGGGTAGGTCTGCAGCTTGCCATTGACGCGCTTGCTCATGTCGGAGGGGCCGATAAACAGCACCTTCGCCTGAGGATAAAGCTGGTGAATGTATTGCAGCTGTTTCGAAATCATGGCCATGTAATTGGATATGGACTTCTCACTGCTGATGGAAGGCATCATATTGCCTCCATATTGCATAATAATCAGATCAATCTGCATTTTACGGTAACATTGCCCCAAAATGGCGGAGTCAATGCGGGTGAAAATGGTGCCGGAACAGCCCCGCATCGGCACATTGCTGAGCGACACGCCGTGTTCACCCTCCAATGCGATACCGTACACATCCGCGTTGCCGTTCATGGTAAGATGCACCGATGACAGGGAATCCTCAAACGTCCATTGCAGCAGGCTGACCCCTTTCTCCGCTTGGGGCAGGGTGCGGGTCACGCCTTTGCAGGTCGCGGAGAAACCGGCCTGGCTATTCCCCACCAGCAATGTAACCTGCTGGTATTTGCGCGCCAGGGGCTGCACCTTTTTCCCGGAAGAGGCACGGGCCGAAAAAGTGGAGACACCCGAAGTGTAGGCGCAGGTGGCCAACAAACCGTATCGGCGGTGCGGCGCCCTGGGCT
>DBVK01000124.1:0-2327 GCA_002308135.1 Bacteroidales bacterium UBA1266 | reverse complement strand
TGCCCGCCCCCATGCCTCCGAACCGCGCTTGAAGCGTTTGACGCAACATGCTGGATATACGGTCCATCTCAATCTGGGAATCCCCGTAATGCATAATCCTGACCTTGCGACCGCGGGCCGCTTGTCCGCAATGCTCAAACAAGGAGTCGAAAAAGGTGTAATCGTTACCCGGGAAATAAATACGCGCCACATTACCGGTAGTGAACGTCTTGTAGAATTTCAGGCTGTCCATCACGGAACGCAGCCCTCTCGCCAGCGTGCCCTGATGCAGCCTGTTCATGGCGCTGTCCACATTGACCGCCTCCTGTTGTTTCCCGTTTTCCCCAATCACCTCCATAGGCGAAGGGAAACGCAAACGGATATCCCCCACTGCCACCCCTTCCGAAGGGACTAAGGCGCCAAGCATTGCCAGCAACACCACTGCACAGCACATAAACAGCAGCACTTGGAAAGATTTCATGCCCTGAAGAATACTTTTAAGGATGCAACGTACTACTCTATCGGTTTGCCAGCTTGGGAAAACGACACATTGAAACGGAGTTTCGTCTTTTTATTATACATCGACACCGTGTAATACAACTTGTTTTGCGGATCGGAAACCGACCAGCACTCCTTGATTTCGGTATGGGCGAAATTCTTATCGGTATAGTTGCGGATAGCGGTCGGCACCTTGGCCAAAGGCACCTCCGTGCGTGTGTGCACCCAGTAGGCGTCTGTTGTATAAGCCGTTTGCTTACGCTGCTCTTTCTTGTCCGTATACGTCGCCACCCAGTGGTCCTCATCATCCAGGCTCCAGCTGATATCCGCCGCATCCGTCACCCTTTGCTTGAAAGCGGAGGCCACATTCATGGGAACAGCCGGGGGCGCGCTATGCGCCTTCATCTGTTCCTCTATCTCCTCTTCGCTGCGGAATTCGTCCACCAGCTTCAGGAATTCCCCCGTCCGGGTGAAGTACACGGTGGCATAAGGCTGCCCCACTCCGGGACGTTGAATGAGAATGATATAGATATTCCCCTCCTTCTCAAATTCCTCATCCTCCTCATAACGGATGTTCTTGTATATGTATTCGGGATAATAGGTGGTGGTCCACTTATGGATGGCATTCGGGATTTCGTCCGCACTGATGGATTTGACCGGATAAATGTCCAGTTTGCGGTCCTTGGCGAACTCCTTCTCCAGCTTTTTCTCCATCTTCTCCTCTTCCGCAGTCAGTTTGGTCAAGGGATCGGCCACCTGGAAATTGGGCTCCTCTATGTATTTGATCCGTGCGCTTTTATCCAGATACAGCGTAGTGACATCCCCTGTCCGCGCATTCGCCTTCTCTATGATTTCCACCGCGAAAAAGTCCTGTTTGTCACTACGGATTTCTTTGCCTGCGGAAACGAATTTATAGGAAGGGTAAAACTGGTTGATGGTTTTGTACACGGCGGAAGGCACCCGGTCTTTCTCCAGCTCGGTGCGGCTGCTGATCCACTTCCCCTTGTCGCTGAACTTGCCCAGCGTCTGCTGGTCACGCACCACGCATTTCACCGTATAGACAGAATCGCCCGGTTTGTAGTACCACTTCACATCGGAAGCGTTCATCATCCGTTTTTTGAACATCTTCATCACATTGGCCGGCACCTTGTCTTCGCTGATCAGGAAAGGGTCGGTTTTGCGGGATTTTTTGGGTGTACTGGCTTTGGCTTCCGCTTTGGAGTCACCGGCTTCGGCTTTTTTGTCAGCCTTAGCGCCTGTCGCCTTGGCGGAACCGCTGTTTTTGTCCGCTTTATTGGCTTTTTCGGAAACGGCTTTATCCCCCGCTTTCTCCGAATCTTTCGGACCACCCGTGGCGGCTTCGTCCGGCATCGGCTGTTCGGTCTTGGAAATCAGGCTTCCAATCAGCGTGAAGCGCATGTCTGCCTGCAGCTTTTTTTCCGGAACAGACACCCCTACCAGGTAATACTGCAGTTCCTTGGGCTCCTTCATCAAAAACACATAGGAAATGCCCTCGTAGTTCGGATACTGCTTTTTGATGTGGTTGAACACATTCATCGGCAAATCCTCCTGCTCTATGCTGATGGCCGTCTTCTGGTATTTTCCGTCAGCGGAATAGGTGCTCTTTGCGGAAGACTGGTCCTCCTTGTGGGAGACGACATACTGTCCGCCGTCTTTTTCCCATGTCACGGATTTCGCCTTGGGGAACTGCGCTTTGAAATTCTCCAGGATGACTTTAGGCACCTCGTTCGTTTTCACCACCTGAGCGCTTGCGGAGCAAAGGGTGAGAAGGATTCCCGCCCCCAGAGACAACGCCTTCGCGCTGCGAAAAAACAATGATTTCTTCATGT
>DBVK01000030.1 GCA_002308135.1 Bacteroidales bacterium UBA1266 | reverse complement strand
TCGGCATCGGTCATGATGATCACCTTGTGGTAACGGAGCTTGGAGAGGTTAAGCGCTTTGCTGTCCTCTTCGGTGCCTATGGTCACGCCCAGCGCCGTGTAGATGTTCTTGATTTCCTCGCTTTCGAAAGCCCGGTGCTGCAAGGCTTTCTCCACATTTAATATTTTACCCCGCAGCGGAAGAATCGCCTGCGTGCGATTGTCTCGCCCCTGCTTGGCGGTGCCGCCTGCGGAGTCTCCCTCCACGAGAAACAGTTCGCATTGGGTGGGGTCTTTCTCGGAGCAGTCCGCCAGTTTGCCGGGCAGGCCGGAACCGCTCAGCACGCTCTTGCGCTGCACCAGTTCGCGGGCTTTGCGGGCTGCGTGCCGGGCTTGGGCGGCCAACGCCACCTTGTCCACGATGTTTTTGGCCTCTTTGGGATGCTCCTCCAGGTAATTGGTCAGGCTTTCGGCCACCATTTGGCTGACGATGCCCTCCACTTCGCTGTTTCCCAGTTTGGTCTTGGTCTGGCCTTCGAACTGAGGTTCCGCCACTTTGACGGAAATCACAGCCGTCAGGCCTTCGCGGAAGTCGTCTCCGCTGATTTCGATTTTCTGCTTGTCCAGTTTTTCCAGCAGCTTGTTGTCATCAGCGTATTTCTTCAGGGTGCGGGTCAGCCCCCTGCGGAAACCGGAGAGATGGGTACCGCCCTCGTGGGTGTTGATGTTGTTCACATAGGAATGCAGGTTCTCCGAATAGGAGTCGTTGTACTGCATGGCGATTTCAATGGGCACACCGGCTTTCTCCCCCTCGATGTATATGGGGTCTCCGGTCAGACGGTTGCGGTTGTCGTCCAAATAGTTGATGAAATCTATCAGACCCCTTTCGGAATGGAACACTTCACTTTGGAAACTGCCGTCCTCGTTGGGGTTGCGCCTGTCCGTAATCGTCAGGCGTATGCCTTTGTTCAGAAAGGCAAGTTCCCGCATACGGGCGGCCAGGGTGGCGTAATCGTATGTGGAAACCGTGAAAATGGAATCATCGGGGGTGAATTTGATGAAAGTGCCGTGCCTGTCGGATGTGCCCGTCTCTTTTACAGGGTACAGGGGCTTGCCGTAGGCATACTCCTGCCTGAAAGTCTTTCCGTTGCGGTACACTTCCACGGTCAGGCTTTTGGAGAGGGCGTTCACGCAGGACACACCCANNCAGCTTACGCCGACGCCGTGCAGACCTCCGGACACCTTATAGGAGCCTTTGTCGAATTTGCCGCCGGCATGGAGCACCGTCAGCACAACCTCCAGTGCGGAGCGTTTCTCCTTTTCGTGCATGTCGGTGGGTATGCCGCGCCCGTTATCCAGCACGGAAATGGAATTGTCTTCGTAAACGGTCACGTCGATTTGGTTGCAGAATCCGGCCAGCGCCTCGTCTATGGAATTGTCCACCACTTCATACACCAGATGGTGCAGTCCGCGTTCGCTGATGTCGCCAATGTACATGGCCGGGCGCTTGCGCACAGCCTCCAATCCCTCCAGCACCTGAATGTTACTCGCGTTATAGTCCGCCTGGGGGATGTTGTTTTCTTCTAATTCACTCATTTACAATAAGTTACTATTGTTTATAAATACAATGCAAAAGTAGTTAAAAAAATAATACGAAAGAAGCGGATACAGCTTTTTTTAGCATGAAAAATAATCCGCCACCGGCATACTAAAAAAGATAAAATCCGGTTACTTATCAAACAGAAGCGATTCCGAATGAAACAGTCCTGCCACCAATCGTTGGATAGTATACTTGACACATTAAAAAACAAGCGTATCCTTATTCTTGGTTTCGGCCGGGAAGGCCGGTCCACCCTGCGTTTTCTGCGCACATATCTGCCGGAGGCGGACGTATCCGTCGCCGATGCCAGCCTCTCCCTTGCGGACGAATTGGCGCTGCAGTTTCCCAAAAACCGCCTTTTCCTCGGGCCGGATTACCTGCAGGCGGTTTCCCGTTTTGATGTGGTGATGCAGTCCCCGGGCGTTTGCCTGAAAGATTTGCCGCCTTTGCCGGACCATGTCTGCATCAGTTCCCAAACCCAACTGTTTCTCAGTGCTTTTCGTCAGCAATGCATAGGCGTGACGGGAACCAAGGGGAAAAGCACGACATCCTCCCTGATATACCATTTGCTGCACGAATGCGGGCAGCCGGCTTTGTTTGGAGGCAACATCGGGCTGCCGCTTTTCGAACTGCTGCCGCAAATCACGCCGGACACCACCCTTGTGCTGGAGCTTTCCTGCCACCAGCTGGAATTTGTCCGGGAAAGCCCCCATGTGGCTGTGCTGCTCAATCTGTTCGAGGAGCATTTGGACCATTATAGGGATTATATGGCCTACCAGCAGGCGAAATACAACATCGCCCGCTACCAGCGCCCGGAGGACGTGCTGGTGGCTTCCGCCACGGATGCCCGTATAGCCGGCTTGCTGGAAAGGCAGCCTCCGCAATCCGCGCTGCGTTTGTTTGCGGAACGGGACGTGCCCGGCTTCATGGCGTCGGAGGGTTTTCCGCTGAAGGGAACCCATAACCGTTTGAATGCCTTGTCCGCGCTTTGGGCTGTGCAGGCGGTGCGCCCTTCGGTCAGCGGGGGGCAGTGGGAGGAAGCCCTGATGCGCTTCCGCAGCCTTCCGCACCGTTTGGAATACGTGGGCGAGGTGAATGGCATACGTTTTTATAATGATAGCATCTCCACCATCCCTCAGGCGGCCATTGCGGCGGTGGAGGCGGTGGGACAGGTGGATACGCTGCTGCTGGGCGGCATGGACAGGGGGATTGACTATACCTCCCTGCGTGTGTTGTTCGAACGTTCGGAAGTGCGCCATTTCCTGTTTACCGGCCAGGCCGGCCGTCGGATGATGGCTTTGGCGGAAGCGGTTGAAGGA
>DBVK01000027.1:39081-39259 GCA_002308135.1 Bacteroidales bacterium UBA1266 | reverse complement strand
CTCATCTGCGAGCATATAGGCGAACAGCACGGTTTCACTCACGCCTACCTGCTGCCCGAAGTGCCGGAAGACACGGAGGATAACGCCCAAACCGCCGATGACGGGGAGATTGACCCCTGTTTTGCCGAAGCCGCCCGCATGGTGGTGCAAAACGGACACGGCTCCACCTCCCTGCTGC
>DBVK01000027.1:30206-39076 GCA_002308135.1 Bacteroidales bacterium UBA1266 | reverse complement strand
ACGCAAATTGAAGCTGGGCTACAACCGCGCAGGCCGCGTAATGGATCAACTTGAAAGAGAAGGTATTGTAGGCGCATTTGAGGGCAGCAAAGCCAGGGACGTCCTGATAAAAGACATGACCGTTTTGGAAAACAAACTGAAAGATATGGGTTTGGCCTGATATATGCATAGCAGTATATAAAAACACCTACCATGAAAAAAAGTTTTCTCGCCCTCTGCCTGCTGATCAGCTGCGGCATGGCATGGGCACAGCAACCCAAACCGGAAAGGCCTGTCATCACCGATGAGTCACAAGCCATTCTGAAGAAAATGCAGCAAAAACTGTCGGCGGCGAAAGCGGCCAAAATCGTTTTCACCCTGCAATCGTCCAAAGACGGGAAAAACACCGGAAGCATACAGGGAAAGCTCTGGATGCAAGGCAAAGCCTACAAACTGTCCATCCCCAAACAAACCATCTATTGCGACGGACAGACCGTGTGGAACTACCTCCCCGAAAACCAGGAAGTGAGCATCAGCCCCTATGAAGAGAGTGATGAGCTCCTATCCATCAACCCCCTGCAGCTCATATCCACCTATGAGCGCTTCTACCGTTCGGCCCTCATCAAGGAAGTGGCGGAGAAAGGCGTTGTGGTTCAAATCATTGACCTCTATCCCAAGCAAGGCCAGTCCTTCTATAAAATCCGGCTGGTCATCAGCAAAGACAAACTGCTTCCTTTGCGGGCATCCATACACGAAAAGGACGGCAGCATCGACACCTATTATTTTGACCAGATTGTGTTTAATCCCAGCCTGAGCAGCGGATTCTTCACTTTTGACGCCTCCCAGCACCCCGGCGTTGACATCATCGACATGCGATAGCCATGAAGTCTTCCGCGTTTTTCACCGGCATCATCGTTTTCGCCCTGGCCTGGGGAGCCGTATCCTGCTCCTCCACACGCAAGCTGGGAAAGGGGGAAAACCTGCTGGTAAAAAACACGGTGACCGCTGACAGCAAGGAAATTCCGACCAAAACCGAAGTGACCTACCTTATCAAGCCCAGCGCCAACAGCCTGTTTTTGGGTCTCTATCCCTTAAGGGCGGCGCTCTATCAGCAGATGCTGGCGGAAAACGGGAAAAAGGACAGGAAATGGAAACAATGGGTGCGCAAGAATTTCGGGGAGGAACCCGTGCTGCTGGACTCCACGGCCGTTGAAAACTCCACACTGCAACTGCGGCAGTACCTGCGGAACAACGGGTATTTCGAATCCGAAGTGGAAACCGGCATACGCTGCCATCGCCAAAAAGCCAAGGTGGAATACCGGATTACCGCCGGACAGCCCTACCGTCTCAATGAACTCTCCTACCGTGTGGCGGACACGAACATCCGGCGACTGCTGCTGGAAGACCGGGAGAACAGCCTCCTCCAAAAAGGGATGCGCTACAGCACGGACCGCCTTGACGAAGAAAGGAAACGCATCGCAACGCTATTGGCCAACCAAGGCTACTACACGTTTAAAACCGACCATATACAATACCGTATCGACAGCAATCTCAACAGCCACCGTTTCAACCTCACGGTGGTCATACAAAACAACACCCTGAGAGACTCTTCCGGGAACACCCAAAGCGTCCCCTTCCGGAAATACTACATCAAGGATGTGGAAATCCTATACTACCATTTGGACGACAAACATTTGTATTCGGAAACCCATATGGAAAAAGACGCCCTGGGGATAACGCACCCCATACGGCTGCNNCGAAGGCTATTACAAACCCAAAGCCCTGACCCGTCCGCTCGTGTTCTCCCCCAACAGCCGCTACTCCCTGCATGCGGCGCAAACCACCTACAACCGATACAACGACATGCAGAATTTCCGTTTTATCCGCATAGGATATGCGGAAACGGAAGAAAGCAGACTTCACCCGTTGGCGGACAGCGGATGGTTGAACTGCCGCATCCAATTGTCCCAGGCGGAAANNTTGGGGAAAGACATAGGCACGGACTATGGCATTGGTGTCAATCTGAACCTCAGAAACATCAACGCTTTCCACGGCGGCGAGATCCAATACAACAACCTGATATTCTCCACGGAGTTTGAACGCAACCAATACATTGACGAAAACAACAGCAAACGGCCGGTATGGCGCTACCGTAATTTTGAGTTCGGAGGTGAAGCCGGCATACATTTCCCTTTGATGCTGTTCCCCTACGGAAGCACCCTTATTCCAAAGAAATACCGTGCGCAGACCCTATTTTCTGTGGGAAGCTATTTCCAGCAGCGGGACCATTATTCCCGCCTCATCACCAATACCGGCCTGGAATACGACTGGAGACCTTCCTCCCGCGCCTCCCACATTTTGAAACTTCTGGATATCAATATTGTAAACATCTATAAGGACAGCGTTTTCGACAGGAACCTTGCCTCTTACAGCCAACGCATACGGGAGAAATACACCAATCACGTACTGGTGGGGAGCAATTACAAATACCTGTACAGCAGTCTCAAAAAAGCCAAACGACAGAACTATTTCCTGCTACGCCTCAACGTGAACACCTACGGAAACCTGCTCTACGGCCTGTTCTCCCTATCCGGGGCAAAGAAAAACGCAAACAACCAATACACGGTGGCCGGCACGCCCTTCACCAGCTTTGTCTCCGGAGAAGTGGACTTCACCTACAATTTCCTGTTCGGCCAACGCTCTTCCTTTGTTGTACACACCAATTCCGGCATAGGCGCGCCTACGTTCAACGCCTCCACCCTACCCTTTGAGCGAAGCTTTTACCTGGGCGGCTCCAACAGCATGCGCGCATGGAATTTGCGCAGCCTCGGCCCGGGCGGATACCGGGGAAACCTTTCCCATTTCGAGAGTTCCGGCGACATCAAACTGGAATGGAATGCTGAATTGCGCACACCGCTCTACAAGAATTTCTATTCCGCCCTCTTTATCGATATCGGAAACATTTGGAACCTGCGCGAGAATGCGGATCTGCCCCTGGGGGAATTCGCTTGGGACCGTTTCTATAAAGAACTCGCTATGGACGGAGGCGTGGGCATACGCTGGGACATTTCTTTTCTGGTGCTACGCGTTGACATGGCTATGGCCCTGTATAAGCCTTACGGGGATGAGGCACAGCGATGGATAGACAAAACCGCTTCCCTTTCCGATTTGCGCTTCTGCTTCGGTATAGGCTATCCATTCTGATTTTTTAAAAAAAATTTGGCTGTTTTTATTTGAAGCGACATTTTTTTTTCGTATTTTTGCATATTGTAAATGTTACGTATAAAACTTTTTTTGTCAAAAAAAACAATAGCACATGAAAAAACTAAACACCTTATTGATTTTACTGTGTTTCACCGCTTTTGTCAATGCGCAAACCCCTTGGGACGGCAGTACGAAAACCATGCCCACAGTTGACGGGCTGAAATACAAAATCACTTCCCCCGCACATTTGGCATGGATAGCCGAAGCCTGCGCCACGAACACCAATGTAAGGAATTTCGAAGGGAAAGAGATTGTCATGGAAGCCGACATTGACCTGAACAACAAGGAATGGACCCCCATCGGGACAATAGAGGCCCCCTTCAAGGGACATTTTGTCGGAAACAACCATGTCATCAAAAATTTGAAAATCACGAATGCGGACATGGATTACGCCGGACTTTTCGGTTATACGGAAGGCCAAAACAACACCCAGGGCTTTGTGAAAATCGACAGCATTTACCTGACAAACGTCACGATAACGGCTAAAAATTATGTCGGTTCGCTTTGCGCTGCCACCAAAAACACCAGCCTGATCCACTGCGCCGTCAAAAACGCCACCCTGAACGGAAGCTCTTATGTGGGCGGCATGGCCGGTATCATCCGCAACTCCGCTATACGCAAATCCTACGCCAAAGGAATTACCATTACAGTTACAGGCTCCTGGGGCGGACTTTTTGTGGGCATGAACGACACCAGCGCCATTTCCACCTTGGAAATCGCCCACTGCTATGCGAAAGGTCTTATGACCTGCGCCAACTACGGGGGCGGATTTGTCGGCGGAAACGCTTACAAAACGAAAGTCGAGCACTGCTATTGCATCATCCAATTCGCCGGTAAAGTGGCGGACTGCCATAACCTGGGCCTGTTCTGCGGATGGAACGATGTGGATGCCAAACTGACCAACTGCGCCTACAACAGCAATGTGAACGGTGGCATGACAAGCAACGCCATTGCCGAAAACCATAACAACAAAGAAGGTGAGACCGACACATGGGGCAGCTCTAAAGACGGCATGACGGCTTTGTCCTTCTACTCCAATTTCACCAATCAGAGCATTACGAGGCAGAACTGGAAACAGGACTTCTCCCTTACCGCCAGCACAGGCTATCCCATTAACGAAGGGACTCCTATTCTGACATGGGAATACCTGGCCAATGTATCCGTCAAAAAAGTGGAGGAGGCGCAGATTTCCGTATACCCCAACCCTGTCCGCAACACCCTTTACATCAAAGCCAACGGCACTCAGGTGGAGAAAGTGGAAGTCATTGATTTGCTGGGCAAATCCACCCCGGTGGAAAACGGCACGGAATATGTGGACATGAGCGCTTTCAAAGCGGGAGTGTATATGATCCGCATCACTACGGCACAAGGTGTCATCACCAAGAAAGTGGCCAAACAATAAACCCACACCATACAAAAAATCCCCAGATTCCTCTGGGGATTTTTTTTGCATCATGGATTCAGCCGTTTTTGGCACAAGCCACGACATGGGCAAGCTGCTCCCAAAAACCGGGATAGGACTTGGACACCACCTCCGGATGGTCAAAATGCGGTTTTGCCATGCTGGAGAACAGCGACAGGCTCATTACCACGCGATGGTCCCGAAAAGCGCTAAACGCATATTCCCGCGCTGACACATCCAATGGACGCACATACAGGCGGTCCGACATTTTGCGGAAGGAGGCGATGCCACGCAAATTCGCTCGCAAAGCCTCCACCCTGTCGCTTTCTTTGAATTGGAGATTGCCCACACCGCCAAACACCGCCGGACGCTGCAAGAGCAGCGTGCATACAAGCATCAGCGGAACCAGATCCAAACAATCGCGCCCCTCCCAGTATATACGGGATGGCAGGGACAAGGCGCCTCTTTTCTCCACAACGGCGCCTTGTGGCGTGAAAAAACTATGTATCCCCCATGGCTCCATGCGGCGGTGAACCTCCGCATCCGCCTGGATATCGGAATCGTAAAGTCCGGGGATCTCCACCCGCAAAGCAGTAGGACACACAGCCGTCCAAGCCCACCAAAAGGCCGCAGAAGACCAATCGGCCGGGACAATCCAATTCCTGGACACGTTCAAACGTTCCACGGGCTGGTAACTGATCTCCCCCTCCGTTTGCCGCAAGCGCAGGCCGCACTGCTGCAGCAGGCCAACAGTCATGCGCACATACGGCATGGAAGCCGCGTCCTTGGCATAGCGCAGGCGCACCGGCGTTTTCAGCATGGGCAGCACCAACAGCAGGGCGCTCAGGAACTGGCTGCTCTCCGACACATCCACAAACGTGTCGCACGGATGCAGGGATGGCGTTCCTACGATATCTATCGGCAAAGAGCCCGTTTCCGGCATGGTAATCTGCGCGCCCCATCCTTGGAGCGCCTCCACTAAGGGCCGTATCGGCCGCTGACGCATGCGCCCGTCCCCGACAATACGCCAATGCCCTTTTCGCAAAGCCAGGTATGGCAGCAAAAAACGGAATGCCGTCCCGCAATCATGCACATGCAATTCCGTTTGCCCGTCCGCTGAAGCCGCATCAATGCGCTGGAGAAGAGACTGAAGCAAACGCGTGTCGTCCGCTTCGGACAATTGAAGCAAGGCCCCCTTCAAACCGCAAGTATGCTGCATCATCAGCAAGCGGTTACTGATACTCTTGGAGGTCGGCACCTGCACACGAACAGTGGGTGTTCCCATAGGATTACGGCCTTTGTTTACGAAGAATATATTTGTCTATCAATCCGTTTACTTCTGATGACAGACGCGAAACATACACCAGGACTATTCCGCCCGCACACAGGCAGCACGTTCGGATCAGCGCTTCCGCAAACTTCAGCCCCAAGGGCGCGGCATGCAAAGGCAGCAGCTGTGTCCAAAGCAAATTCACAAGGTATAACAAGGCTATCGTCGCCAGCACTTTCCACTGTCTGCCCGAAAACGGCGACACATGCACACATTTCCGGACCACCCACAACAACAAGGTGAAATAGAGGATATAGGATCCCAAAGAGGCCGCAGCCGCTCCAATCATACCCCATGGCGGAATCAGGCCGACATTCATGCAAATGGCCGTTACGGTCAGTATAAAGGAGAATAGCAGGGTGAAATAATAGTACTTGGAATAATTGAGCACCGTTGTACCCACACTCAAGGTTGCGTACACCAAACGGGAACATCCGAGCAGCAGCACCACCCATTTGCCGTCCGCATACCGCTCACCGTTAGGTATCAGCTGGAATAGCAAATCTATGTTGATCCAAATGACAAAAAAGATAAAGGAAGAGGCCAGCAATTGATGCAGTGACACACTTTTGCACAAGCGGTTAGCCTTGGCAATATCTTTATCTTTGATGGATTGCGAGATTTCCGGCTGCACAATGGAACCCAAGGAACGGTAAGGCACATCTATCACTGCCGCAATATAGGTGGCAATGGCGAAAACACCGGTGATTTCCAAACCGAGTTTGGCGCCGACAAAAAAGGTGTTCAACACTGGCATGATATTCCCCGCCAAAGCGGTCATCACCATAAACAGGGTATAAAACAGAAAATCCTTTCGCAGCGCCGGGGTGATGAATTTCCAATCCAAACGGAAAGACACTTTCCGCAAGCTCAACAGGTAAATCAGATCACAGAGCATGGCAATGGCGTACACACTGCAGAAAGCCCAGATGAACCTGTCCAAATCCAACACCCGGAAAGCGTACAGCAAGTATACGGCCAAGGTCATCAGCCGCACCCCCACCTCCCGTACGAACTTGGGAAAGGCTATCCGCATCAGCACATTCGCATTAACCTCGAAAACAGATTGATACAACATGCAGAACGCCAATGGGAGCAAGAGGTAAATGTAATGCACAAAGAGTGCGGATTTGGGTTCATACTGCTGTATTACCAAGGGTTTGAAGCAGAAGAACAATATGCTGTAAATCAGGAACCCACACAAAGGGATGATCAGCGTCCAGCCGAAGAAACCGTGATCCCGGGCGTTTTCGTCTTTGAAATAGGGATAAAACCGGATGGCGGACGAATTGGTGCCCAACTGCGCCAGACCGGCGAGCAACACCCCCGCATCCACCATGATGCGCGTCAGGCCGATTTCCGTTTGCGTAAGGTATTTTGTCAGAATGAAGAAAGTGGTGACAAAACCTATGAGGACGCCCAAATAGGTTGCCATGGTCCCTTTTATACTTTGTCGGATGATTACGCCCATTGCACGCGAAACTAATTGTATGAAGCCCTATCCGGGATATCCAGCCAAGACCGGTAGGCTTCCCCCAAATTATTCACCACATGGCGCCACAACTGATGGCTGGGCAAATGCATAACATGCTCCGGCATAGGGGCCACAACCCAGGATTTCTCCGCCATTTCCTCTTCCAGCTGCCCCGCGCTCCAGCCCGCATAACCGACAAAAAAGCGGATGCGGCTTTCCTCCAGCAAACCAGCCTTCAGCATGGGCAGCATCTCCTCATTGTTTCCGCCTACGTACAAATCCCCGCCCAGATGAAGGGAAGAGTCGGAAAGCTGCTCGTAGGTATGCAGAAAAAACAATTGGTTCAAACTGACCGGGCCGCCGTTATGCAATAAGAATCCGGATGTGAACGAGGACGAGAACACGTCGTGCAAATGCACCTGCAAGGGGCGGTTCAGGATAAACCCCATGTGACCCTGCTCGTCCTGCTGCACCAGCAGAACAACCGTACGGTCAAAATAGCTGTCCGTCATAAACGGGGCGGAAACAAGCAAACGTCCAACACCCAACGGAATACCGCTCGGACGCACATCAAAAAACTGCTTTTGGACAAAAGGCATGGTTCTGGCAAATTATATATACGGGCAAAAACCGGAAAAGTTTCCTTTTTTCAGAAGATTCTCGCTTCTTTTTTCCGAAGTTCCAAGGTCTTGCACACCTTGTTAAACCAAGGCCGGCCGTATTTGCGCACCAAGGCCTCCTCCTGGCCTTGAAACACCGTCAGCCGCTTCGCCTTACCGCAGACCCGGGCGCTTTCGCAAATATCCCAGCGGTGGTATTCCAGCACCTCATAACAATGCTGCCGCGTAACACGGATGGGGTACAAATGGCAGGAAACCGGCTTGCGGAAACGGATTTTCCCTTCCAAAAAGGCTTTTTCTATCGCACAAAACGCCCCTTGCCCATCGTAATAGAGGAAAGCGCAGGCACGGTCATTGACCAGCGGCGTGACCAGGCTGCCCTCCATATCGTAGTCAAACACATCGTTCGCCTCCACCACAGCACGGCCTTCCGGTGTCATGTAAGGCTTGATTTTCGGAAGATTATCCTCCAGCATTCCGACCTCCTCCTCCTCCAAGGGCGCTCCGGCATCCCCTTCGATACAGCACATGCCCTTGCATTGGGAAAGATCACAGCAGAAACACTCGGTAAACAGCTCTTCCGATAAAACGGTATTATCTACGACTAACATACTCTTAAAAAAAGTGGGCATGCGCATCGCACACCCACTGTCTGCTCAAATTGTTCAAAAAAAAACTAGTTTTTTATGGCCGCAATCTCACGCACGGCGTTAATGGCGTGGTCGATTTCCGCTTCCGTATTGAACGCGCCTATACTCAAGCGGACCGTTCCATGGATATCGGCGGTGCCCAGACCGGCAT
>DBVK01000027.1:22378-30163 GCA_002308135.1 Bacteroidales bacterium UBA1266 | reverse complement strand
GCGATATCGTAATCCACATCCAGCATGGTTCCCACGTCTCCGGCTTCAAAACCGTTGATATTGAAGCTGAGTACCGGATTCTGGTTTTCCACGGAAGTGGCGCAGTACACTTTAACCCCCGCTATATCCAGCAGGCCGTCGCGGAGTTTTTTCCACAATTCCATCTCCTGTGCGTGGATATGCTCAATCCCTTGCTCCTGTATCCATTTCACACCCGCATTCAAACCGGCTACACCGAGCAGGTTCAAGGTGCCCGCTTCCAGTCTCCAGGGATACTCCTCCAGATGCTTGGGATAGGCGGAACGCACACCGGTGCCACCAAAACGGGTATGGTTAATGGTAACGCCTTCACGCACATAAGATCCGCCAATGCCCGTAGGCCCCATCAGGCATTTGTGACCGGTGAAGCAATACACATCAATATTGTCGGCCACCATGTCCAAAGGCACCGAACCGGCGCCCTGGCTGCCGTCCACCACAAAAACAACTCCGGCCTCTTTGCAGATTTTTCCAATCTCCTGTAGAGGCTGAATGGTGCCAATCACATTGGAGCAATGTGTGACCACCACAAATTTGGTGTTTTTGCGGATGGCCTTGCGTATATCGTCCGGATGAACATAGCCCGCCTCATCAAAAGGCACATAGGTGACGTCAATCAAGCCTTTGTCCTGCATGCAGTACAGCGGACGCAAAACCGAATTGTGCTCCAGCATGGTTGTAACCACATGATCGCCCTTTTCTGCAAGACCTTGCAGGACAATATTCAGAGAATCTGTAGCATTATAACTGAATGTCAGTCGATTCGGATCCCCACCACCGTGAAATAAATCCGTAAGCAACTTGCGCGTGTTGAAAACGATTTCCTCGGTCTCCAATGCAGCGTCAAAACCCGAACGTCCGGGATTGACACCATGCTTTCTGTAAAAACCGGTCATAAAATCGTAAACCACATCGGGTTTGGGGAAAGTGGTGGCTGAATTATCCAAATAAATCATGATGCCCTATTTAGTGACTGTTTTGTTTGGTCTGCTACCCTACAAATAGATAACAAGCGCAAAAGTACATAAAAAAACATCGCAAAAGGGGGAAAAGGCAGGTGCTTTTTTACAGGCTGAACGAACGGATGTTGCGTATATGTTTTTCTAAATAACACCCTCATCCTTGAAACTGAAATAGCAATGACTTCCCACAATCAGGTGGTCCAGCATGCGTATTCCGAGGAAATCAGACGCCTTCAACAGGGTTTTGGTCAGCTGCACATCCTCCGCACTCGGCTGCAAATAATCGGACGGATGGTTGTGGCAAAGGATGAAGGCCACGGCGCCTTTTGCAAGCAACTGTTTGAAAAGCAGCTTGGAATCAACAATGGTGGAAGTTATCCCACCCATACTGACCCTGAATTTTTCCAGTACAGAATGCTTGTTGTTCAGGGAAATAATCCAGAACTCCTCGTGATCCAAGTCGCTCAGGCGATCCTGAATGTATTCGTAGGCGTCCTTGCTGTTAGCTATGTGCTTTTGCTCCATCACCTCCGACACGCGACGGCGTTTTCCCAGCTCCAAGGCAGCCAGCACCGTCAAGGCCTTGCTTTTGCCTACACCTTCGTAACGCAGCAAATCCGTCAGCTGCATACGGGACAATTGGATCAGGCTGCCTTTGCAGTCGGACAAGATACGCTGGGACAAGACGAAAACATTTTCCCGTTCGGTACCGGAACGCAGCAGAATGGACAATAATTCGGCGTCGGAAAGGGATTCCGCGCCTTGCTGCATCATTTTCTCGCGCGGACGGTCGGACTCCGACCAGTCGGACATTTTTCGGATAGTTGGTGTTGAGATTTGCATAAGGGTTAGTTTTAAGGGTTTGTATGGCATAGGGGTCAGCCCATGCGTTGGCGTTTTAACAGATAAGTCATTAACACGTTGTGGAAACCTTCGCGTATATCGGCTTCCACCAAATCGATGCGGTATTGTCCGCAATGCACCTTCAAATCGTTCTGAAAAGCCTGCATTTTCTCCCGATAGAGCGTTTTCACCTCTGCGGCCGACACCTTCAATTCCTCACCGTTCTCCATGTCAATCAGGCGATACGGGCGGTTTTCCAATGCCAGCTCCACTTCCATGGCCCGATCGCACACATGGAACAGAATGACCTCGTGCCGGCTGTGGCGAAGGTGCTGCAAGGCCAGAAAAAGCTCTTCCTTGTCCCGCTGGAAATCAAACATATCGCTGAAAATGACCACCAGGGAACGGCGATGGATGCGTTCGGCGATTTCATGCAGGGTCTGCACCACATTGGTCTCATGCTTCTCCTCCTCCGGTGCAGGTTGCAGCAGTTTTTCCAAAGAAGCGAACAATTGTTTGATATGAAGCGCATTCGATTGCGCCCGGGTATGAAGGCGAATGTTGTCGTCAAACAGGGTGAGGCCGACGGCGTCGCGCTGCTTGCGCAGCATCTGCACGATAGCGGCAGCGGCATACACCGAAAACCAAAGCTTGTTCGGATGCTGCAGGGAATAGCTTGGCTGCTTGGGGAAACTCATGGAAGAGGACACATCCACCAGCACTTGGCAACGAAGGTTGGTCTCCTCCTTAAACTGCTTGACAAACAACTTGTCCGTGCGACCGAACAGTTTCCAGTCCAAATTACGGGTGGATTCACCGGTATTGTACGGACGGTACTCCGCAAATTCCACCGAAAACCCATGAAAAGGGCTTTGGTGCAGGCCGGTAATGAAACCCTCCACCAATTGATTGGCTATCAATTCAATATTTCCAAACTGACCGATGACTTCCAAATCGAGTTCCGCCATAGCATGCAAATTAGCATGAGTATAACGCAAGTTTGGACAATTTATTATCTTTCCCATAACCATAGATTATCCCTTCCATACCCATTGGATTTTCAATTCCGTACGATGTGGTGCGTCGATTTGGGTGGAACCGCTGCCCACCACCTGCCGGTCCTGGTATTGGAACGAGGCCAAACGCACATACACCACCGAAGCGGACGTGCAGCGGAAGGCCATCAGCACATAGGCCCGTATGCCTTTCCCGTTGCATAATGCGGAAGTCGTGGCGTACAACATGTCCTTCTCCACAATATACAATGCGGTTTGATACGTATCCGTATCGAAAAAGCCGATGGAAGCCGCCCACTGTATGCGCCTTCCATTCCAAGCCAACTGCTGGGAGAAGAGGCTGCCTTTTTCCCACTCCCCCATGGCATTCAGCAGCTTGGCATCCCATTGGCATTGCAGTGTCCACGCATCCGCCGGCTCCCATGTCCAACGCAGGCGGCAGCTGTGCTTCTCCGTCGGCTGCAGCAGGCGGAGCTGTNNGGTTTCGGTAACTGCGGTACCACCGGTAGGACAGCAGCCAGCCACCCCAAGCATGGCTTTGCGCCTGATAGCGGCACTGCAGGGAGGATTTTCGGGAAGGGGCATCCACTTGGTATTTCAGCCATGGATAAAAGTTCTCCTTCCATGCCACATCCAAACTACCATTGCGTCCCAACAGCACCCTTCCCCTCCATTCCAGGCTGTGTTCGTTCAACGCATCCGATGTGCCGTCCAATTGATCGGAAAGCGCATGGAAGTCCTTGGGAAGAAGGCGCAAATCCAAGGAAAGCTGCAAACGGTCGTCCGCATAAAGCAAACAACCCGCATCCAAGCCCAGCTTACCGGAACAGGCGAGCTCACCGTAGAAAACCAGGCGGCGGTAATTCCAAAGCCAATCCGCGCTCGCGTTACACAACTGCCTCCCATGGAAGCGGAATTGGCTGTAAGCTTTCATTTCCGGTTCAAAAGGCAGCGAATACTGCAATGCGGAGACACCGCCCCCTATCCGGAAATGCTGCGCCCTATGGGCAAGGTAAAGCCCACCCGCATGCCGTCGGGCGCGCTTCTCACCGGACAGTTCATTCAAGGTGCGGTGATAACCGGTATGGGGGATACTGGACAAACTGTCCCCATTCCGGACAGCATCCGTCTTTTGGCTGGCGGCATACACCGTAGCGTCGGTATGCTTTCCCAAACGCCAAACCGATGCGGCGCCCCGCAGAAATTGACACTCATTGGCAGAAGTATGGGCTTTAAGCCCATACGCTGACTTCTGCACGCCCTCCGGAGCGGCGGCCAAGGGCTGGAAACCCATTCCCACGGAGATCCCTTGTCCGAACTGCACCTGATAATCCCCTATCACCAGTTTACGCAAACGCCCCTTCCCCTGATATGCGGCATACGCGGAATAATAATCAAAACCTTGCGGATTGGATGCGCGGAAAAAGGACTCCCCCGCATCTTTTTCAGCGGTAATGCCGAGACGAAGCACATCGGAACAGCGGTAAGTGTATTTGAACAATGCCGACACCGCGCTTCCTTCGTAATAGCGGCNNGCTGACGCAAGGAATCCCCCACCTCATCGTAAGCGGCCTGCGGTTCCAGCACCCCTCCGCAACGGAACAGGATTTCGGATTTGCCGTCAAGGCATTGACTCCAGTTCCATTTGCTTTTTTCCGCAGGAGAGGTAAAAGATATATAAGGCAGCAAAGCTTGCACCAACGCGACAGAAAAGCCCTCCACAGCCACCAATTCCGATGGGGAGTACAAACAACCGTACAACGACACATGACGCTGCAGCTGATAGATTTGGTATGCGGAAAGGTGCAGCACTTCCGTCAAACGCTCATCATCCGTCTGATTGATGCATAGCGGTGACAGACGCAAGGCGTCCAAGGCCTGACGCCATGCACTGGCATCCACCGTTTCCTGCCCGTCCTCCTGCTGCTGCTCCATGCCAGCCTCCAAAGCCCACTCCTGCTCCGTTTCCCATACCGACTTCCCGGCAAGGCTGTCCCTCCACTGCGTCCATCCCACCAAAGGGCAAAGCAGCCCCATCACACACAGCAAGCCTTTCATCATTTCCGTCCCCCCGATTGTTTTGAGTGATGGAAGTCACTTAGGCTTAATGCTATGGATGATCCCGTCAGGGGATGGTACGTATAGGCCAGTCCGCACCAGCAAAACGGCAAGGCACACGCTATCCCGAAATCGGCTTTGGCAAAAGGCATCTCGAATCCTGTCCGGATCTGCACGCGGGCAAAGGGATGCGCCTCCAGCCCCACATGAACGCTTGCAGGGAGAGCGGCTGTCTTACGGTATTCGAAACAGGTCATCCAATATTCTGACCAACGGTAACTCCCACCCACACCGAAAGAGGACGGGATTTTCTCCCGTTGTGCCCCTGCCACCCAGAAAGGCAGGCCGAAGGGGTTGTTCCATACCAAGCCGAAACGCCACGGGGCTTGCGGATGATAATAGGTGGAAAGGGAGACATCCATACCCTGCGTGCGGCCATAATAGGCGTCACTATAACTCAAACTGCGGTAGGCTAGCTGCAGAGCCATGGAAAAACGACGCGCATAGGCTTGGGCAAAGGAGACAGCCGCCTCCGTCCGCCTGAAATCCGCCCAATGCTCCTGCAGCACATACCCTCCGACAGCGTTACGTCCGCCCAAAGGCGTACCGTATCCCGCCAAAAGGACAGCTGCTGGAAACAGCAGGGCCGGCTGATGCAGGACAAACAGCAGGGCCGGCGCTTCCTGAAAAGGCAAAGCGGAAGGATTGGAGGCCACGACAGCGGCATTCTCCGCCGACACCGAATATCCGCTTGCGGAAAAAGGCGGAGACTGCTGGGACGGGACTTGTGCCTGCAAATGACAATACAGCAATACAAGGATGAGGGTTAGGGTGTGTTTTTTCATCTTTTTAAGGGTTGTGCGGATGCAAAAGTACGAAAAAACCGCTTCCCTTTGCAAAGAAGGCAAAAAAAAAGCGGGCCTAAACCCGCTTTTATCCTATTCTCAGGAAATTAGTATTCCCACATGTCGTTTTCGTTCTGGCGAATCTCATTCTTGATACGCTCAGACTCCAGAATCTGATCCAATCCGTTCACGATGTAGTGGTTAATCTCACGGTTATCGTACACATTGGATTTGGCCTTGATGAAACTGGAGAAACTGCGCTGCAGGAACAAATCGTCAAACGTGCGGTTCTGACCAAAATTCTTGTTGTTGAACACTTCGTTCCTGGCCAGGAAGGGACGCACCTCATTGTAGTCAATCCAGCTGAACTGCCTCCAACGGCGGTTGGTGACAGCAGGCATGCCGTCTTCATCATCCACTTCCTCCACTGCCGCATCCGTCTGAGGTTCGTACCAGAACATGGGACAGAGGGCGATGATGCGCACATCCAACATGGAACGCTGGTTATCCACATACCAGCACTCTTTCAAAATGTATTGAAAGACGTCCTTAGCACCCCAAGCGATGAAGATGTTGGAGTCTCCAATGGTTTCACCCCAGTCGTTAATCAATTCCAAACGTTTGGACTCACCCATGCTGGATCTCAATTCCTCCGCGGACATGGGCACATTAATGTACTCGTCGGTATACACGCGCAAGGGCTCGGGATTTTCTTCGGTGGAGTCAATAGCGTCCAGAATGATTTGCATCAGACTCCTCCAGTTTCCCTTCGATTCCGTAGGGAAATACAGGGGATGGTTCATTTTCTCACGCAAATCCAGCACACGCCATACTAAAGTCGCGTCCTTCAGGTAATCCTGATTGATGGATTGCAACCTGACAGGTTTGTTGTCAGCCACATTTTGTGCGACCCACGGTCTGTCAATCGGAGCACGGATCGGTTTCGCTGTCGGTTTCTTCTCCTCTGTGGGAGCCGGCGTGGTTCCTTCTCCGTAATATCCTTCTTCACTTTCAATCACCTGGGCAAAGGAAAGCGAGGTGAGAAGAACCAATGCGAATGCTAATTTAAACGCTTTCATAACTCTATAATTTTAAATTACATGTTTTAACGGATACGGACCAAGATGGTCTTCAGTGTTCTGGCTCCGGCGATACTCTGAACCTTGATTTCAGAGATTTCCATCTGGGTACCGGCGGAGGCCNNCTTGCTGACCACATTGTCCGGGAACCGGCCGCCTCTCACGATGATAGGCGCCTCCTCCACATTGTTTTTCACGAATGTGACCTTGTAGGAAATCACATTCCAACGTAATTCATAGTTGAAGTCCGGAGACATTTTAGCGACAATCAGCGGATTGGCCAGCAACACATCCTTGGACTGGCGACCGGAAGTGATGTTCGCACCGATGGAGGCGCTGGGCTCAGGAACAGGTTTCACACGGAATTCGGTTTTACCCATAGCCTGGCTTCTGCCGCCACCCATATCCGCATTGATTGAAATCGAGATGGTTTTGCCCGCCATGCTCTGGGGAATGGTGACGTCGTAACGTCCGCCCCCCAGGGAAGTGGCATTTGCGCCACCCCAGTTGATGCGCAGCTTTTCAGAAGCCACAGGGGCCGAAATGGTCACCGGGTTGGGGATGCCGGCATAGAACACGTTCATCTTCTCCGCAGCCACGGCAGCTGTCGGTTTGGTAACCGTATAGGATTCGGAGAAAGGATAGTATTTGTCGCCTTCCGGGCTTTGCACCTTGATAACACCTGCGAAACGCTGGTCACCAATGCCACCTGTCGGGATTCTCAAATGTACAATGCCACTGTCACCTTCCACCATCGTCAGGTTGGCGATATCAGCTTCCGTAGCTTTTTCACGCCCCGCACCCCAGTAAACCACAGGGGTCTGGCGGGAATCGGAGGCGGCCACAATGATATCGGCCTCAAAAGCGTCTCCAGAGAAGACAATACGGCTGTTCGGAATCACCTTGGCGCTGACATTATCGAACTTGAAGCTGCCGGCGTCAA
>DBVK01000027.1:16608-22364 GCA_002308135.1 Bacteroidales bacterium UBA1266 | reverse complement strand
CGTCTCGTATTCCATGTTCTTCAGCTCGCCGATAATGTTGTTCAACAAGGTATAGCTACCTGCGGCAACAATGTGGTCAAAGGTGTGGGTTTCCCAATCCTCCGGATCGCCACCCGCATCCTTGTATTTCTTCTCCACATCCAAGCCTTTCAAATGGAAACCGGTATCCGCAACAATCTTGCTGACATTGGCTTTCAACTCTTTGATACGGGCGGACATTTCAAAGGCCTTGCGCTGGTTGATAAAATAAGTGGTCGGCTTGTCAAAATTGTCTTTGGCATCCATATCTTTCAGAGTCAGTCCCTTTATATCTTCCGGCTTTTTGCCGTCCACATAGCAGAACAACTCGGCTTTAATGCCTTCCACATACTCGATCTCAGCATCGAACAATTTCTGGGCTTCCCTGGCCTTTTTCAAAAAAGGTTTGACCTTGGGGCCTTCCTTCTCGACAGCCGCTTCAAAATTAGCATAACTTTCATCTATCTTGGAGGTGAAATTGGCATTCGTTGCCTCCAACGTATCACTCACGGTACTGAATGCGCTCAGGATGTCCTTGGAAACGTTCAAGGCCAACATGGCTGTCAAGACCAAGTACATCATGCCGATCATTTTCTGTCGCGGGGTCTCCGGACAATTCTTTGCACCCATGTATTCTTCTTTTAATTAGTTAACAATCCGTTTATTCCATCAAGTTAGCGGTTGCTCATGGCGGCCAGCATGTTACCGTAAATACCGTTCAGCTTGCTGACATTCTGGGCCAGTTTGTCAATCTGCTCCTTGTAAGCGTTGACACTGTCGGTGGATTGCGTCAGGTTATTGGCCAACTTGGAGATGTACTCATCCAGGTTCTTGGTGGTATTCATGGTGTTGTTGGCGGTTTGGGCCTGGATTTCATAGGCGGCGTTCATGGCCGAAAGGTTCTTGGCCAGACGGTCCATTTCAGCGTTGAATCCGGTCTCTTCCGACATGGCGGCGATGTTCTTCTCATAAATGCCCGCCAAGGTCTTGACAGAGGAAGTGGCTTTTTCAATATTCTCAAAATACTGTCCTGATTTGCTTGCGGTGTTCTCCAAGGTTTCAGCGGCCTTGTCATAGGCACCGGAAAGGTTCTTCACCGAATCGGCGGCTTTGGACAAATTGGAGACATAACCATCGGTAGCGGCAGCGGCATCGGAGACACCGGAGAGCTTTTTGGCGTTCTCACCCAGGTTACGCATGCCGGAAGCCAGGCTTTCCAATAATTCAGGGCCGATTTTCGCTTCAGTGAGCGCATTATCCAATTGTTGTGTAATGGGCGCATTGGAAGGGAGTTTCACTTTTTCAGCTTTGGTTTCTTCGCCTATAGCCAGCTGCGGGAAAACCAAAGACCAGTTGTAGTGAGACAGTGGCGGTTCAAAAGCGGAGAAGAAGAAAATCAAGGCCTCCGTGACCATCCCAGCCGTCAACACGATACCAGCGCCCGGCCAGTGCATGATTTTGAACAACGCACCGATGATAACGACAGAAGCGCCCCATCCGTACAACTTGGTCATAAAATTGACATACCCTTTACTTGTGACAAGTTCATTCAGTCCCATAATTTTTTTGCTTTTTTAGTATTAGTATTTTAAGTTATTTTTCTAATTTTTCAACAATTAATATACATTGGACGAAGTGGTTTTGCTGTCGCCGAAGTTACGTCCAAGGTAAGTCTGCACACAACGGAAGCCGATATATGATTTGCCGGTGTCCTGGTAGCAGTAGTTGCGGACAGCCGTCTGCATATAATAGCTGATGTCCTTCCAGGAGCCTCCGCGAACCACTTTGCGTTTCAGCACGGGCGCATCGTTGTCCTTCGCATAGTAGGTGTACTGCATGTTCAGATCGTGGGCGAAATTGTAAGCGGACTCGCTGTAAGCGTCCTCACACCATTCGGACACATTACCGGCCATGTCGTACAAGCCCCAGTCGTTCGCGTGATAGTGGGCGACCACGATAGTCTGCACACCACCGTCGGCAGCGTAATTGCCACGCTGCGGTTTGAAGTTGCCCAGGAAGCATCCGTTGGAGTTCTGGGTGTAAGGTCCGCCCCAGGGATACGGGCTGTTTTCACGATAGCCTCTGGCTGCCCATTCCCATTCCACTTCGTTCGGCAGGCGGAATTCGTTTTCAAACGCCCAATCGTGGCTGCCTATATAGGAGTTGCGGATTTGCGTGCGCCATGCGCAGAAGGCGCGGGCCTGCTTCCAGCTGACACCCACTACAGGATAGTCATCGTATTGCGGATGGGAAAAATAATTCTCGGTCAAAGGCTCATTAAAGGAATAAGTGAAATCGTGGATCCAGCACAAGGTGTCCGGATAGATGTTTACCACCTCTTTGCGCATGAAGGGTTTCTTTCCCTGGTTGTACGCCGTCGGACGGTTGGAGAACATGCTCATCTCCTTGGTTTGGGGATCGGCATTGTCAAACTCCTTGTAAGCGGCGCCCATGACTTCGGGATCTTCCGGGTCACGGTAAGCCCTGCGGTCCACCCACCAGTATTCAAAATTCAGCATTTTGACATTCAAATCCTTTGCCTTATAGTGGTAATAGCGCTCGTTTCCAGCGGGGGAGCTGTACAGCTGGGCAAGCACAGCCTGGTACTCCTCGTCCTGGGAATCCCAGTCGATAGGAGTGTTCCAGTTAATCAGCCGGGGTTCAATCACTTCACCCTCGTTCTCGCCTTTCCTGTACTTCTTGAAGTGCTGGTTATCCTCTTCCACTTCAGCTTCGCCAAGCAGCACATGGGCAATGGAGTCCCTCACCCACATCACAAACTGACGGTACTCGTTATTGGTGATTTCCGTCTCATCCATCCAAAAAGCCTGGACCGTCACATTCTTGGCGGCATAGGTCTGCGAATAGGCTGCATCAGCCATGCCACCGCCTATAATCGTGTGACCGAGCGGGATGTTTTTCATACCGAACGGAATAACTTCAACGTATTCAGGTCTTTCCTGCACACCGACCAACTGTCCGTTGCCGCTGTTCTTGCAGGAAGTCGCCACAAGCGTGAGGACGACACTAGCCAACATTAAAAACGATTTTTTCATATTCCTTTGCGTTTTGAATTATTTTCTGTTTATTCGTACTACCTGGCCGGTCTGTTGCCCAGATAGTGTGTGTTCCTATATCCGTAAGTAGTCGGTTTGTTTACGATATTAAAGCAGTATTTCAGCATCACTTCCGGACTGCCGAAACTGCGTCCGTGCGTGTATCCCAACTTGGAGGTGGTGATGTCGTAAGCCACACCCACCTGCAGGCCGCGAATGGGGGAAGCGGACTGCACAAACGGCTGGGCGCCGAACATCAGCACAAGGGCATCCACCATACGGTAGGATACGCCGCACCACAGCACCTTTTCGTACTCGGCAATCATGGTCAGGTCTATCTGCGTTTTCGCCACATCGCTCTTGATCAGGAAACTCGGTTTCATCAACCAGTTCGGATTGACAGGCAGCGGAAAGGAATAGCCGCCCATGGCGTAAATGTGACGGGTGGTGCTCTGGCGGGTGTTCTCCCCCTCGTTCCCCTTCAATTGGGTCATGCTGAGACCTGCGTACCATTTGTCGCTGTTGTCTTTGTAATAAAATCCTAAGGACATGTCCGTGAAGAAATCGCTCACATCCGACGAGGGGATATAGGGATCCCCCTGCTGGGTCGGACGGAGCTCCGTCCCGTTTACCGACAGGTTGGACATTTCCAATGCGGCGCCGATATTCAGGAAACCTCCGCCTATGTTCATTTTGTAGGCATAAGCCAATTTGATGTCAATGTTGTTCTGGTGGCCTTCCTGATCCCTGTAGAAGGAAGCGCCGACTCCCCCGTGAAGGAATTTTACCGGAGAATGCAGATTGAAGACAATTTCCTGAGGGGAGACGGCTGTTGTCTTTGTTTCCCCGTTTTCATCCATATAAGACTCCGAAAAACCGGCCCATTGCTGTCTGAACAAAGTGGTTGCACAAATCCCTGCGCTCCCAGCGACAGCCGGATTGATGGTAAAATCGCTGTACATGTACTGCGAAAATTGGGGATCCTGCTGCGCCCTGCAAGTATAGGCGAACAGCACAACCATCAACACAAGCCAGACCCTTTTATAATTCATAATGTCTTATCAACAATTTTTTACAAGAATTGCATTCAGCGATGAAGCTTTTCCTGACTTATACGTTTATTTTCTCATAAAGTTCTTCTTTTCACGGAAGAAAAACAAATTTTTTAGTGGGCAAAAGTATAAAATTATGGCGTATTTCCTTTCTTTTTTATGGAAAGTTTTTTCACCGCCTGGTGTTGAAAAAAAGGAATATAATGTAAATATGCTATTTTTTAATTATTTATATATTTTTATAAAATTATCTTGCGCAGCCTTTGCCACCCATACAAAACCATTCTAGCGGACGCCTAAAAGCACACTTCTCTCGATGCAAACCGGATTTTNNGAAAGATAGCGCTGGATCAAGACGTTGGATGCCAATTCGCGCCTGCCGTTGAAATATTCCCAAAATATACGGTCCACTTCGGCGTAGGTTGGGACACCCAACTGTTCCAAATCGGAAGAGGATATGCCCAATCCGTCCGTGGGAACCGCGTCAATGCAGGACTGCAGAGCCTCCCTTTCCGCTTGGGAAAGGCTGCGGCAAAGGTAGCGGCATGCGGCATACACTTCTGTTTTCCACAAGTTTATAAAGGGGGCATAGTCCCCCACATCACCGTGAAGTGTCCAGAAACCCGTGAGGTATTCGGTGAAGTTATCGGTGGAAATGACCATTCCCCTCCCCTGCTGGGCCAAATCATACAGCACCATCATGCGGATACGGGCTTTGACGTTGCCTTGACGCAATTTGGATAGTTTGGTGTCATCCATGTCAGGCATTCGAGAACGGAACGGCAGAAACAAGCCGGTATAGTCCAAATACTGGAAATCGTCGCAGAAAGCGGCGCCCATCGCCTTGGAACGCCGGATTTCATCCCCCTTGTTGGTCTCTATCGTGATGGAGCGCCCACGCAAGGGAATGCCAAGCTCCTGACACACCGGATGCAGCAGCGCTACAGCGAAGGCGCTGTCCACCCCGCCGGAAATTCCCACAACCAAAGACTGCAGCCCGGCGGCGGAAACATAGTCCCGCACTTCCTTGCGCATCATCGCTACCGCTGTGGCGATTTCCTCGTCCTTCTCCAGAAAACGGAATTGGGACAGCGTCCGGTCCCTCAAAAACAATTCACTCATGATTCACTCTATTTCTTCAGTTGGTGTTGTCCGCAATTGCAGCGTGTCCCCGTTGGGCAGCACCGGCGGATGCTTGCGCAGGTGTTTTTCCATGGCTTTATCGTAGCTTTCCCGCTTGGACAGGAAACACTCAAACGAGGGAACATCCCGGAAGCTCCACTTGTCCAGCACATAGCCGTCTTTCAGCAATATCAGCCCCAGGTTGTTGCGCAGGGCTGTCTTCAAAGGGGTTGCATCCGAATAATAAAAAGGATAGGTAATGCCTGTCTGCTCCCGCAGGGCCTCCACCTCTTCCGGGAAGGAAGCGGTGACGGCCACGAAAGGAATGCCTTCCGTTTCGCAAGCTGCAGCCAGCTCGTTGATTTTCCGCATTTTTTCCACAGCTGTTTTCCGCACGTCCCGGAAAATCATCAGGAAATGATAGCCTTCTTCTTCTATCACCTCCTCTTTGAGATCCGCCCTGCTTTCGACATCCATCAGGGTGAAATCCGCAAGGCGTGCGTCCACG
>DBVK01000027.1:10523-16580 GCA_002308135.1 Bacteroidales bacterium UBA1266 | reverse complement strand
CCAGCCTCTCCCGCCTTCCGGCATAGGCGTAGTTGTTCTCCAGATCGGCATTGGAGGCGCTGTCCTCTGAAACGGCCGTCAGCTCATCCATGGTAAGCTCGCGCATGGAACCGTCGGCTTTGTTGCGGTATTGGAACACAAAATCCATCTGCGGCGCTTCGGAGTAGGTTTCAGCTGCAATGAAATGGCCCTTTTTCCACGGGCGGAAATCGTGCCAGGGCTCATGCCGGAGGCAGTGCACCTCCATGAAAAGCATAAACACCGTCGCCAGCGCCAGCGGCCCCCACTGGGTGATGTAACGGAAGCTTTCGGTTTTGAAACGCCTGCGCTGGGAAAACACCACCAAGGTAGGCAGCATGAAAAGCACATTCTTATAGAAAGTCTGGGTATTGGTCAGGTGGATGAAATCCCCGAAACAGCCGCAATCGCCCGGTACGGAAAGCCGGTATGAAGACCCTGTCCAGCGGCTGACCAGCTGCACTATAGACGGCGCATAAGCCAGGTAGAAGGTCAGCGCCAGGAAGAAGAGCATGAACAGCAGCAGCACCCAGGAGAAAAAACGGGGCTGGATGTTCAGCAGCATGGCAACCCCTATCAGGAACTCCACCACCAGCATGCCGCAGGCGGCAGGCATTGATAACGGGACCAGGAATTGCGTGCCGAAAGAGAGGAAATACTCTTCGATTTTCAAGGCAAAGCCAAAAGGGTCCACCCCTTTGACATAGGCCGAAAAAACAAAAAGCGCTCCAATAAACAAGCGGCAGAAATGGCACACATAATAGGAGGCGTTTTTACGCTCCCTGGGCACATAATGCCGGTCGAAAGAGATGTTCATCATTGCTTTTGGGTTAATTTGATCAAAGCGAATACCGCATAATTGAAAATATCGTAATAATTGGCATCCAAGCCCTCCGATACGGAAGTGCTGCCGTGATGATCCTCTATTTGTTTGACACGCATCAGTTTCATCAGAATAATGTCCACAAAAGAGGAAACACGCATATTGCGCCAGGCCTCGTCGTAATCGTGGTTTTTGTTTTTCAGCAGGTCCTTGGCGTTCTCCACATATTTCTCATACAGTTCGCGCACATCGGCCGGAGCCAGGGTGTCATGGTCCAGAACGCTGCCTTCCGCAAGCTGGATCTGCGCCATGACGGCATAATTGACAATGCCGATATATTCGGTCGTGATATCATCCGCGACCTGTTGCCGGCCCTTTTCCTCAATACTCCTGATCCGCTGGGCCTTGATGTAAATCTGGTCGGTGATGGAAGTCGGACGCAATACGCGCCAAGACAGTCCGTAATCGTCCATTTTCTTCACAAACAAATCCCTACATACGGCTATTACCGCGTCAAATGCTTCGAGTGTGTGCTGCATAATCGTTTTGTGTTGGAATTGCAAAAGTAAACAAAAAAAACATATCCCGGGCGATTTCCATCCATCCGCATTTTTTTCGGAAAAAAACTGTTTCTGCACAATATTTGCAACAAGCAGGCGTTAACAACCAAAAAGACGCGCATGCGCTTACGCCTTATGAAAAAAACGACATTTTGCCTTTGTCTGATCCTGATTCCCCTTTTGCTGCAGCCCATACGCCTGCGGGCGCAAAGCGGACACATTGTCTGTGAGGCCGTGGTGGAAGGCAGGGACACCATCCCCTGTTTCAAGCTGAAAGGATTGAATGTCATCGGATTCAAGGGGAAACTTTCAGCCAGGGAAATCAAAAGACGCACCAAACTGATAAACAACGTGATAAAGGTATATCCCTACGCCCGTATGGCCGCTGACAAATTGGTGGAGTATGACAACTTGCTGGCCGCCATACCGGATAACGCCAATCGGAAAAAAGCCATGAAACAGGCGGAGAAAGCATTCGTCAAGGAATATACGCCCATGGTGGAAAGCCTGACGTTTTCCCAGGGGCTGGTGCTGTTGAAACTGGTGGACAGGGAAACCGGGAAAACCACCTACCGCATCGTGGACGAGCTGCGCGGCAAAATGACCGCGTTTTTCTACCAGTCCATCGCCCGCCTGTGGCATTACAACCTCAAAGACCACTACGATCCCGACGGACGCGACAAGGAGATAGAAAACATTGTGCGCCAAATTGAAAACGGGAAAATAATCATTTAACCATCCTGCCTATGAAACACCTGCTGTCCGTTCTTGCCTGCTGCTTCGCAGGACTGCTTACCACCGCGTGTGACGCCAAAAAAATCACAGATAAGGCGGAAGACATCGTAGCCATTGAAAGTGCAGAAAACACCGAAGCCATAGAAAACCAAAACCTTGTACAATCCATCCAAACAGAAGATTTCATCAGCCGCATCTGCGACTTCCGTCAAAACAAGGATTGGAAATACAAAGGGGAACGGCCTTGTGTCATTGATTTTTATGCCGATTGGTGCAGGCCCTGTCAGGCGATGGCGCCCCTCATGGAAAAACTGGCAGCCCAATACCAGGGGCAGGTGGATTTTTACCGGGTGAATGTGGACAACTGTCCTGAACTGGCTGAGCGCTTCAACATTTCCGCCATTCCCTTCTTCCTGTTCTGCCCTATGGAAGGGACTCCCTCCAATGCTATCGGCGGCATGGGAGAGGAAGAAATGGTTTCCATGCTGGAAAACATACGCTGATGGAAAGCAACGACATACTGCATACCGGCACCGTGACGGGACAAGAAGGGAATATCCTGAAAGTCAGCATACGTGTAGCGGAAGCCTGCGCACACTGCAGCATTAAAAACAGCTGTACGGCCATAGGAGGCAAAGACCGTCTGATGGAGGTCCCGTTAGGCAGCGACGCCCCCGTTTTTGAAATCGGGGAGACTGTCCGCATACGCATGCGCACACAGGCCGGCATGAAAGCCGTGTTTTACGCTTATGTACTGCCCATACTGCTGCTGATGGCAGTGGTCATCACACTGTATGCCTGCACTGTGGCGGAAGGCGTTATCGCGTTGTCCGCTTTAGGAAGCATTCTTCTATATTATAGTTTATTGTATCTTTTCCGTCATCGCATTGACCGGAAATTCTCTGTGAGCGTGGAAAAAACCGCGCCTTAAGCCTTCTGTTGTTTTTTTTTAGAAAAAACTCCGGATTTTTCTATTTTGGAATGTTATTTGCAATCCACTTTCGCCCGTTGTATGACACATCGGGAAAACTGACATTAGGAACCGAAAATTGGTAATGTTATGTATAAGAGATTAGTTATTTGCATGTTAGCATCTTGCTTTTTCCTGCTTAACGCCTGTAAGGAAATCAGAAAAAGCGATCAGGCCGTAAGTGTGCCGGTAAAAGTATGGGAAGTGAAGACAGACTCCGCCGGAGCTGTCCGCAGTTATGTGGGACTGGTTGAAGCGGACAAGTCGGTCGCACTCAGTTTCGAGTCCGGAGGCTGCATACAGCGCCTCTGCGTCAGGGAAGGCCAAAGGGTGCACAAAGGGGAGCTGCTGGCTGAACTGGACAACCGCAACGCCCAAAACGCCTATAATGCTGCAAAAGTCACCTTGGAACAAGCGGAGGACGGATTCCGCCGCGCCGAAAGCATTTACAAGAAAGGAAGCCTCCCGGAGGTCAAATGGGTGGAGATACAGACCCAGCTGAACCAAGCCCGCTCCGTTGCGGACATCTGCAAAAAGAGCCTGGAGAACTGCAGTTTGTATGCTCCACAAAACGGAACCATAGGCCATCTTAGCGCAGAAGCGGGCATGAATGTCATGCCCTTTCAGACGGTAATGCAACTACTTGATATGACAACTATTACCATAAAAGCAAACGTCCCTGAGAATGAAATCGCCGCCATCTCCATAGGCCAGAAAGCGGACATACGCATCAATGCACTGGACACGGTGTTTGAGGGAAGCGTCAGTGAAATCGGTGTGGTGGCCGACCCGCTGTCCCATGCTTACCCCGTTTGCCTGCGCATACAAAAACCGGACCGCAGGCTGCTTCCGGGCATGGTGGGCCGGGTCAGTATCCGCTGTGCCGGAAACGGGGCACAAGCCCTTGAAATCCCCCTGAATGCCATACAAATCAGCAACAACGGACAGTCCTTCGTATGGATCTGCGTAAACGGCAAAGCGCAGAAAGTGTATGTGAAGACCGACGGGTTTACGGAAACCGGCGTGCGAATCATCAGCGGGCTGCACCAAGGGGACCTGGTCATCACAGAAGGCAGCCGGAAAATCTGCGAACACACCAAACTGCATATCCTTTAAAGACAAAAGCCATGAACAAGAAGAAATTAGGGATTGTAGAATCCATAATGCGCTCCCATCGCATTGTGTATATGGGCCTTTTATTGCTGATCGCCTTCGGCATCTACGGGCTGATTGGCATGAACAAGCAGGAATTCCCTGAATTCACCATACGGGAAGGCATTGTGGCGGCAGCTTACCCCGGAGCCACGCCGGAAGAGATGGAAGACCAGGTTACCAGACCTTTGGAGCATTTCCTGTACACCTATCCCGAAGTGAGCAAAGAGAAAACCTATTCCTATTCCCAGAACGGCATTGTCTATATTTTTGTTTCGCTGGAGAAAAATGTAAGGAACAAAACCGAGGCCTGGTCAAAAATCCGTCACGGGCTGAAGGACTTCAAAGCCAAACTGCCTTCCGGTGTCATCGCCCTTGTGGTCAATGATGACTTCGGAAACACCTCCTCCCTGCTCATCACCATCCAATCCAAAGACAAGACATACAAAGAGCTGCATTATTACATGGACGACCTTTGCGACCGGCTGCGCACGGTCAAGGCCATAGGGAACATCAAAGTGTACGGGGAGCTAAAGGAAGTCATCAACGTATACATCGACCAGGAGAAACTGGCCACCTACGGCATCAGCAACAAGACGCTCATGGCGGAGCTGTTCACCCAAGGGCTGCTCCCTGCGGGAGGCAAGGTGGACAATGGAAACGAAACCATCCCCATTCACATCCAAAGCCCGCTTTCCAATGAAAAGGAAATCGGAGAGCAAATCATCTATTCCGACCCTTTGGGGCACACTATCCGCCTGAAAGAAGTGGCCCGCATACAGCGGGAGTACGAGCAGGCGTCCTCCTATATCCGCAAAGACGGGGAAAATGCCCTGGTGCTTTCCGTGGAAATGCAAGCAGGAAACAACATTGTCACCTTCGGCAAACGCATAGAGGAACAATTGGCGGCATTCCAGCAGACACTGCCGGAGGACGTGCAGCTGTACCGTATCACCGACCTGCCGAAAGTGGTTGGGAAATCCGTGTACACTTTTTTGCGCGACCTTGTTGTCGCCATTTTGGTGGTGATTTTCGTCATGCTGATGTTTTTCCCCATACGCTCGGCCTTGATCACCGCGTCCAGCATTCCTATCACCATCACCATGACCTGGGCGCTCATGTTTGCCCTGAAAATGGAGATAAACACCGTTACCCTGGCCTCACTGATTGTGGTGCTGGGCATGATTGTGGACAATGCCATTGTCATCATCGACGGATACATCCACAACACTTCTCACGGCATGCCGCCCAAGGAAGCGGCCATCCAAAGCGCCAACACCTATTTTGAGCCGCTGCTCGTAGCCACGCTGGCTATGGCATTGGCCTTCTTCCCCTTCATGTTCACCATGACGGGGCCTATAGGCGAATTCGTACAGCATTTCCCCTGGCCTTTCACTTTCGCCCTGCTGCTTTCCCTGCTGGTCGCCGTGCTGCTGACCCCCTACTGGGCATCCAAATACATCCCGCAAAATGCCGAGGATGCGCATCCCGGCAAAATCACAAAACTACAGAACAAATTCTTCAAACAGCTGCAGGGAAGCTATGAATGGCTGCTGGAGAAGTGCTTCCGCCACCCTTTTGCCACCCTTGGCATAGGCGTGGGCAGCATACTGCTATCTGTATACCTGTTCCTTTTCCACACCAACATACAAATGATGCCCCTGGCCGAACGCGACAGTTTCGCTCTGGAAGTCAGGTTGCCGGAAGGCAGTTCCCTGTCCCAGACCGCCGCCGTCTGCGACAGTTTGGAATCCATACTGAAAGAGGAGAAGCTCATTGAAGCGATCACCATTTTCTAC
>DBVK01000027.1:9385-10443 GCA_002308135.1 Bacteroidales bacterium UBA1266 | reverse complement strand
CAGTTCATTGTGAACACCCGTTCGGTGCATGCCACAGAAAAAGTGCTTGCGAAGTATTCCGACTCATTGGAGCACCATTTCCCCAACGCCTTGCTCCGATTCAAGCATCTGGACTACCAAACTTCCAAGAACGCCATAGAAATCCGGCTGAAAGGCAAATCATTGGAAAGCCTGCGCAATTATGCGGACACCCTGACCGCCTTTCTGCACACCATGGATGACCAACTATCGTGGATACACACGGATTTTGAAGGTTACCAGCCCTACGCTGACATCACCCTGGATCCGGTGGAGGCCTCCCGTCTGGGTATCACCCAAACCACGTTAGGCATGAGCCTGGCGGCACAATACGGTGGCACGCCGCTTACCACCTTATGGGAAGGCAGCTACGCCATTCCCGTGTGCCTGAAAACCAACCGCAGCGGCGAAGGGGATGACATCAGCGGATTGGAGAAGGAACTGGTGCCCACCATTCTGCCTGGAACATGGGTGCCGCTACGGCAAATCGCGACCGTCACGCCCCGCTGGGAACCGGTGCGCATTGTGCGCCGCAACGGGGTGCACTGCCTGACCGTCAGTGCGGACCTGCGTTACGGGCAAAGCCAGCCGGTTGTCATGAAGCAAATCAAGCGCCACATGCGCCAGGACTTTGTCCCCAGCCTTCCGGCGGATATCGAATGGGCTTACGGAGGATTGGAGGAAACCAACGTGGAACTGCTACCGGAAATCATATCGGGGCTTGTCCTCATGCTGCTGCTGATTTTCTTCTGCCTGGTATACGTCCTGAAAAAAATCAGCCTGGCGCTGCTTTCGCTGGTATCCACCCTGCTTTGCCTTCTCGGCGCCGTTATCGGGCTGAAGCTGTTCCATATTGACTTCGGCATCACTTCCATACTGGGCATTGTCAGTCTGGTGGGCATCGTTGTCCGCAATGCCATCATCATGTTCCAGTACGCTGAGGACCGCATACGGGAAGGCATGTCGGTCAAAGATGCCGCCCTTGAGGCCGGCAAACGCAGGATGCGCCCCATCTTCCTGACCTGCGCCTGCGCCGCCGC
>DBVK01000027.1:8705-9363 GCA_002308135.1 Bacteroidales bacterium UBA1266 | reverse complement strand
CCATGGGCGTTGTCATCTGCTTCGGCATGATATTCTCTTTTATACTGATTGTCTGCGTGCTGCCCATAGCCTACTGGAAGATTTTCGAAGAGAACGAAAAAATCAACCAGCGCAAAGCCGCCGCCCAAAAGGCGTTCCCGATTATAGGATTCGCGCTGCTGTGCGGCGCCCTGCCGCTGCATGCGCAAAACATTAGCGGCAACAGCCTGCGTCTTTCCCTAGACAGCTGCAAGGCCATGGCCATACGCAACCAGGCGGAACTAAAAAACAGCCAGCTTGCCATAGACGCCGCCAAAGAAACCAAAANNAAAAAAGCGGCCTTCACCAACTATTTCCCCAGCGTTAGCGCCACCGCAACCGCTTTCAAAATGGCCGAACCCCTGCTGGACATCCAATCGGAAAGGGACAACGCGGAAACAAATGTGGAAATCAAATACAAAGGGGGCGATTTAAGCGGTCTGTTAGACGATTTGGCGGCCAGCAACCCACTCTTGGGCCAAATGCTTAAATCCATGGATTTCAACAGTATCGCCTCCAATCTTTCCGCCGAAGCCGATATCAAGGCCATTGAGCAGGGAAGCGCTGCCATCGTCACCGCCGTGCAGCCCGTTTTTGCCGGAGGCCGTATCGTCAACGGGAACCGCCTGGCTTCCATCGG
>DBVK01000027.1:2549-8687 GCA_002308135.1 Bacteroidales bacterium UBA1266 | reverse complement strand
CGGAGCTCCAGCAGGCGATGGTGCTCCAGAACAGCCTTGTCACAGTGGAGAAAAACTATTGGCTTATTGTTTCCCTGGCAGAAAAAAGGAAAACACTGGCCGCACTGGAGACCCTGCTGGACACCCTTTCCCGTGACGTGCACACCGCCTTTGAAGCCGGCGTCATCACCCGCACGGATGTGCTGAAAGTGCAGCTGAAACAAAACGAAATCCGCTCTGCCAGAAACACCTTGGAGAAAGGCATACAATTGGCTACCATGGCTTTATGCCAAAACATCGGCCTCCCCTACCAGGAAGGCATCACACTGACAGACTCCCTCCAAGTGGAAGCGGCACAACTGTATACAAACTTCGACATCCCGGAATCCTTGCACATGCGCAACGAATACCGCCTGCTGGATTTGAATGTCAAGGCGGAATCCTTGCGGGCCAAAATGATTTTAGGCGAAAGCCTGCCGCAAATCGGCATTGGCGCTGCGGCTTTCTATTACAACATCCTGGGCTGCGACATGGGCAACGCCTGCCTTTTCGCCACCGCTAGCATACCGCTGAGCGCCTGGTGGGGGAACACCCACCAATACAAAAAACAGCAGCTTCAAGTGAAGATTGCGGAAAACAAGCGACAGGACCTGGGGGAGAAAATGGCCCTGCAGATGCAGCAAACGGCAAACGAAGTGAGCCGCTTGCGCGACGAACTGGGAATCAGCGAGGAAACCCTAAAGCAAGCAGCGGAAAACATGAAAGAGACCCAACACTACTACGAAGCTGGGATGATTCCCCTGTCGGACTATCTTGAAGCCCAAAGTGTTTGGCTGAACGCAAGTTCGGCTCTTACTGACACCAAGGCATCCCTGCGGACCGCCTACCAGCAATACCTGCAGGCCTGTGGCAGGGAGGTGCGATAAAAACGCCTGACGGGTGTCAATCGGCGCCATTGTCAGCGTCTTGCGAGGCCGAAGGAAAGAAATAGCGGCTTGCATTGGTGTAGGAAATGGCTTTCACCAAGGAGCCAACCCACTCCATATCATTAGGTATGCATCCTTTTTCCATCTCTCCGCCCAGCATTTCACACAATATCCGGCGGAAATACTCATGGCGGGTGTAACTGAGGAAAGAGCGGGAATCCGTGAGCATGCCCACGAAACGCCCCAGCGCCCCCAATTGGGAGAAGGCCTTCAAATGCCGGATCATACCGTCCCTGTGGTCATTGAACCACCACGCTGCACCCAACTGCATGCGACCGGGTTCCGGCCCGTGCTGGAAATTGCCCAGCAGCGAAAGCAGCATCTCATTGTCTTTGGGATGAAGGGAGTACACTATGGTGCGGGGCAACACGCCATTGGCTTCCAGGCGGTCGAACAAGCGGTTCAAGGNNGGACACAGCCGAGGCACCGTCGCCTATGCTGTCGAAACCGCTATCGGGGCCTAGCAGGCGGAACATGGAGGAATTGTTGTTGCGCAGGCAGCTGTAATGGATTTGCGCCGCCCATCCCGCCCGTGCGTCCGCGGCCAGCCCCTCGTACAGCCATGCCGACTTGAAACGGCGGACTTCCAGTTCTGTCAGGGACTGCCTTTCACGGGCTTTGCGGAAAACACGGCAGATTTCGTCCCGGGTATAGTCTTCGGCAAACACTTCGGCGGTTCCGTAATCGGAAAGCACACAGCCTTGCGCGGCAAAGTAACGGTGGCGCACCTCCATCGCCTGCAGGAAAGCGTCCCATTCCTCCACAGGGAAACCTGCGGCGGCGGCAAGGGCATCCACCCAACTGTTCCAGCCTTCGGTTTTGTCGATATGGGAGGCCTTGTCACTGCGCCAGGCAGGAAGCACCTTGATTTCAAACCCGTCCGAGGCCAGCTTGCGGTGATAACGCAAATCGTCCACGGGGTCGTCCGTGGTGCAGACAACGCGCACCTTGGAACGGCGCATCAGCCCTTGGGCGGAATACTCCGGATACTGCAGCATGGCATTGCACCTTTGCCAAATATCCGCCGCTGTCTGCCGGGACAGGCGCCCATACACGCCAAAATAACGCGCCAGCTCCAAGTGGGACCAGTCAAACAAGGGGTTACGTATCAAATATTCCATGCTTTCCGCATACTTGAGGAATTTGTCGTAATCGGGGGCGTCACCGGTGCAGAAGCGTTCCTCCACCCCATTGGTGCGCATTTGCCTCCATTTGTAATGGTCTCCCTCCAACCAGAGCTGCGTCATGTTCCCCCAACGTCTGTCTTCAGCTATCTCCTTGGGAGACAAATGGCAGTGATAGTCAATGATGGGCATAGACTCCGCATAGGTATGGTACAAATGGCGGGCCGTAGGGCTTGTCAGCAGAAAATCCTCATGTATAAACGCTTTCATCGCTTGCTTTTTTTACTGTTAAACAACCGGACGATACTCGGGCACCAGCGCCTTCATGATGAGCCAGGCCAGCAGGTATGCCACCGCACAACCGATAAAGGCAATCTCATAACCGGCGCTTTTTCCGGCGTAGCCGAGAAAATGCAGCTGCACCTCATCCGCGTATGTGAACAGGTTACCGGCGCCCTTCTGGATAAAAAAACTGCCTATGCCCCCGGCCATGCCTCCGATACCCGTTACGGTCGCTATCCAGGGCTTGGGGAACATGTCACCTGTTGTGGAAAAAATATTGGCGCTCCAACTCTGATGAGCGGCACAACCTATGCCAATCAGCACAATAGGCCACCACGGGGAATACTGCCCAAGCGGTTGTGCCAACAGCACACAAAGCGGGAAAAAGGCGAAAACCAGCATGGCAAGCATGCGGGAACGGTAAGGGTCCCAGCCCGTGCGCCGGATAATCAGCGTAGGCAGCTTCCCGCCCAGAAGCGAAAGCATTACGATGGCATACAAGGTGAATATCAGTATCATACCCTTTGGATCGGAAGTGTTGATATCAAATTGCGCCTTCAAATAGCTTGGGGTCCAGAACAGGAAAAACCACCAAACCCCATCCGTCAGCCCTTTTCCGACAATCAGGCTCCAGGTTTGTCTGTATGTAAAACATTTCCATATGGACACACTTTTCTTGGCAGCCTCCTCCCTCTCCGGAACGGTCCCGGCTACAGGCCGGTCCGATTCGATGTAATCCAGCTCCCCTTTACCTACAAAGCGGGAACGCTGGGGTTCGTCATACAGGAAAACCCAGCAGCCGGCCCACAAAAAGCCCAGCGAACCAATGATGACGAAGGCCCATTCCCAACCGAAATGTTTGGCCAGAGGCGGAATGCACAAGGGAGCGACCAACGCGCCTATGGATGCGCCCGAATTGAACACAGCGGTGGCGAATGCGCGGTCTTTCTTGGGGAAATACTCCGCCGTCACCTTAATGGCCGCCGGAAAGTTGCCTGCCTCCCCGAAGGCCAGCATACAGCGTGCCACAAGAAAAGCCCATAAGGATACGGTGGAGACAAGCACAGCCACATCGCCCGTCGCCTGCAATAAAGCGGCGGAGGAGGCCAAACCGCAGGCATAACGGGTCACCAGACCGCAGACGGCGTGAAGACAGGCGCCCGCACTCCAGATGACGATGGCCCACATATACCCTTTTTTCGTTCCCAGCCAGTCGATCAAGCGGCCGGCAAAAAGCATGAATAGCGCATAGCACAGCGAAAACATGGCGGTGACGGTGCCGTAGTGCGCGTCCGTCCAATGGAACTCCGGCTTGATGAATTCTTCAAATGTCAGGCTCAGCACCTGACGGTCCATGTAGTTAATGGTAGTCGCAAGGAAGAGCAGTCCGCAGATGACCCAGCGGAAGTTGCTCATTTTGGTTGTTTTGATTGATGACATATTGTTTTAAAAGTTATTATTTGATGTCGATGACAGGAATATTGTCTTTGTCGTTATAGTATAGGTTTTCGCCAGCCATACCCCAGATAAAGGTGTAGTAGTAGGTGCCGGCAGCAGCGTGCATGCTNNTGTCAGGCTCAGCACCTGACGGTCCAGGTAATTAATTGTAGTGGCGGCGAAAAGCATCGCGCACATCACCCATCGGAAATTGGTCTTTTGATTCTGTGTCATCGGTTTCCTTGGCAAAACAAATTGCAAAATTAGCTTTTTCCGGCTTATCCTTTGGAAGAACACCCCCTGTTTTTTCCGCAAGAAACGTTTTTTTCTTCGGTAAAGGAGGGGAAACCGATTGTTTTTTCAACTATCTTTGCAGATTCTTTCATCACCGTTTTAGGATGTTTATGAAAAAAGTATTCCTGTTAGGCATCGGATGCTGTATCATCCTTTGCACACACCTTTCCGGACAAATAGTCCTGACACCGGAATCCACAAAAAAAGTGGACGTGAACAACATTAAAAAGGCGCCTGAGAACCTGATACTCCACCCCACTCCGGTTTCTGAAACACAAGAAGACCGACCGGTGTCCGGCAACACGGACATTTTGCGGCTGTTTGTGGTGAAAAGCGGCAACCGATGGGGAATGGTCAATTCGGAGGGGGTATTTGTCATTCCCGCCACCTATGAACGCATACGGGAAGTTTCGGGACAGCGGGCAGCCGTCCGGCAAAACGGGCGCTGGGGCTACCTCNNCAACCGCCAGGGCAGACTGGACATCCCCTGCGTTTACGAAGAAGCCTATTCCTTTGCCAATGGCTTTGCCCGGGTGAAAATGAACGGGAAATGGGGGCTGATAGACTCCAACGGGGTGATACGCATCCGCTGCCAGTACACCGACATTCAGGATGTGCAGGAAGGCCTTGTCGCCGCATGCAGCGAAGGGATATGGGGCTTTCTGGACACCAAAGGAAGCATGGAAATCCCCTTCGCCTACGAAGAGGTTACCTCCTTCCGCCACGGCATGGCGGGTATAAAAATCAACGGCAAATGGGGGGTGATCAACCGCATGGGGGGAATCCTGATTGACGCCACCTTTGAGGACTTGGAATGGAATGACTGATATGCGACACTTGAAACGGGAATCCCTGCTCGCCCTGCAAGCCGAATTGCAGAAACACCATGAAATCGTATTGATGATACACCATAATCCGGACGGGGACGCCCTGGGTTCCGCACTGGCCCTTTCCATGTATCTGGAACAAAAAGGGCATGACTGCTGCATCATCTCCCCCAACGACTATCCCGATTTCCTGCAATGGATGCCGGGCATAGGCAAAGTGCGTCTTGCTCACGAAGACACCGAATTCTGCACCCGGAAAATCAGGGAGGCGGAATTCATCTTCTGCCTGGACTTCAACCAGAGCAAACGCGTGAGCATGCTCCAATCCGCACTGGAAGAATCCAAAGCCTACAAAGCCCTTGTGGACCACCACATAGCCCCTTCCGACATGTTTGATTTCATCTACTCGGTCACCGAGGAGACCTCCTCCACCTGCGAACTGGTTTACCGGCTGATTGCCTTCCACTTCAACGAGGCGGACAAAATCACCAAGGAAATGGCCGAATGCCTGTATACCGGCATTGTAACCGATACCGGAAGCTTCAGCTACCATTGTGACAACGTGTCCACCTATGAGACAGCGGGCAAACTGATGGAACGGCATATCAACGGGGAGGAAATCCACCGCAACGTGTACGACACCTATTCTGAGAGCCGTGTGCGCCTGCTGGGTTTCTGCCTGAGCGAGCGCATGGTGGTGCTGGACGAATACGCCACCTCCTATATTTACCTGAGCAAGGAAGACCTGGAGCGTTTCCATTTCAAGCAAGGCGACACTGAAGGCATTGTGAATTACGGACTTTCCATGAAGAATGTGCGTTTCACCGCCTTTTTCACGGAAAGGGACGGCCATATCCGGATTTCCTTCCGCTCCAAGGCCGATTTTGATGTCAACGCATACGCCCGCACCCATTTCAGCGGCGGAGGGCATCGCAACGCCGCCGGAGGCGAATTCCACGAGAGCATGGAAAAGGCCATCGCCTTGTTCCGCTCCACCCTGGACCAATACAAAAACCAGCTGAGACCATGAGACGCCTGACCGCTTTTATCTGCCTGCTGGGGCTTTGCCTTTCCTGCCAACGCAACACTGCGGAAACGCAAACCGGAACCGTCCGGAAACCGACCGAGGAATACATGACCGGCATCCACAGGGACATTGTCCGCAACGAAGCCAGAGACATTGAACTGGTGATCCGCCGCTACGGCTGG
>DBVK01000027.1:242-2483 GCA_002308135.1 Bacteroidales bacterium UBA1266 | reverse complement strand
GATTTCCCTGCTGGACGGCACCACGGTATACGCATCGGACAAAGACGGCGTCAAAGAGCTGGTGATTGAACGCTCCGACGAAATTGCCGGTTTGCAGGAAGCCCTGCAACTGATGCAGAAGGGCAGCAAGGCCCACCTGATCATCCCGCCCCATCTGGCTTACGGCAGCCTCGGGGACGGCGGCAATGTTCCGGGCTTCGCCACCCTCGTATACACCCTGGAAATACTCCCATAATAAAAAAGCCAAATCTTCGTTAACATAAAACATAGCGTATAAATAAACATTAGTCATTACAAACATCATGAAGAGATTTTTTTTGATCACCATGGCGCTCTGCAGTTTGGCAGTATGCACCACCGCCTGCAAAGACAAGAAATTCAAAGGTTATGAGAAAACCGAACACGAACTGTATTACAAATTCATCGTGCAAAACAAAGACGCCCGCCCCGTACAAAGCGGCGACTACCTCTTCCTTACCGTATCCTACCGCACCGACAACGACTCCATCGTGTTCGACGAGCGGGATGTGGTGGACATGATGCAGGCATCCACCTATCCTGGAGACCTGTACGAAGCCTATTCCATGATGCACGAAGGCGACGAGGCCTCCTTCGCACTTAAAGCCGACACTTTCTTCCTGCACATGGGGCTTCCCGAACTGCCCAGCTTCATCACTGATGAAACCATGGTGTTCTTCACCATACGCATGAACCGCATCCGCAATGCGGAAGAAATCAACACGGAGAAACAGGAGGAAATCAAACAATACATGAACGCGCATGCACTGCAGGCCGAGCCGCTGGAAAGCGGATTGTATTTCATAGAGCAGCAAGCGGGCAAAGGCGCTCCCATTGCCAATGGGGACTCGCTGAGCATTCACTACACCTTCAAACTCGCCAACGACAGCATCTTTGACTCCTCCATCGGAAGAGACCCCATGTATTGCATTGTCGGCCGCATGTTCCCCGGATTGGACGAAGGCCTCACCCTGATGAAACGCGGAGGCAAAGCCACCCTCATCATGCCCTATAACATCGCCTTCGGCGTGCAGAACCCATACATTCCGGTTCCGCCTTTCTCCACCATCATTGCCGAGATTGAAGTGCTGCCGAATATTGTACGGCCGCAAAACATTATGCCACAGGAATAAATCCTATTCAACACCTACAAACAGCAACACATGAAACACACACTCACCATCGGACTGTTCGGCCTTTTATGTCTGGCCATGACCGCCTGTAACGACTATAAAGGCTTCAAGAAAACAGAAAGCGGACTGTATTACCGCTTCCACACCCAAAACGCCAACGGCAACGTCCCTCAATCCGGCGATGTGGTCACCCTGTTCATTGAGGTGCGCACCGATAACGACTCTGTCATCCAAAGCGGACGGGAGATCCAAACCATGATGCAGCCCGCCAAATTCGAAGGCGACATCTACGAAGGGCTGCAACTGATGCATTTGGGCGACTCCGCCACCTTCATCATTCCCGCCAAGGCCTATTTCGAGACGTACAACTACGGCAATGTTCCGGCATTTGTCAAAAAGAAGAGCATGCTGCGTATCACTGCCTGCATACACAACATCCAAACCTTTGAGGAATACAAGGCACAACAGGTGCAGGAAGTCCTTGCCAAGGAGAAGGAGCTTATACAAAACTATTTGGAAAGCAAGAACCTGCAAGTGGAGCCCACCGAATCCGGCTTATACTATATTGAAACCAGGGCCGGTAAAGGGAAGCATCCGGAAAAAGGGATGGACTGCACCGTGCATTACCGCGGCACCCTCTTTGACGGCACCGTTTTTGACGCCTCCTACGACCGCAACAAACCCTTCACCTTCACTTTGGGCAAGGGACAAGTCATTGCCGGATGGGACGAAGGCATAGCCCTGATGAAAAAAGGCGGTAAAGCCACCCTGCTGCTGCCTTCCGCTATTGCCTACGGTGAACGGGGAGCGGGAGAGCANNGCACATCCCCCCATTCACCCCCTTGGTTTTCGAGGTTGAACTTATTGATTTCCACTAAGCCACAGCTAAAACTGGAAATAAATGAATGACTGCAGATCTGCGGTTATGAACTGGTAGATCACAAAAACAGCCGCCACCACAGCCAGAAGCATGACAGGAATGGGAAGCCGCGCAAAAAACAAACGGTAACGGCGTTTGAAGCGGTCCGGCAGCCAGTGGATCAGCATGCCGGCGGCAAACAGCAGGAAAATCGCCCGGTACTCGTACAGT
>DBVK01000027.1:0-179 GCA_002308135.1 Bacteroidales bacterium UBA1266 | reverse complement strand
AGATTGGAACCCGAACGGAAGAACAAACGGGTGAAAGTGACAAAAACAAAAGTCATAAGCACCGCCCAGGCCTCGCCCACCCACGGGAGACCTCCACGCCTTGTCAAAGCGTGGAAAACGCCACCGGCCAGCGTGCCGAAACAGAAAATGCCGCTCCACACCGCCGCCAGGTTGTAGAA
>DBVK01000110.1:6401-7075 GCA_002308135.1 Bacteroidales bacterium UBA1266 | reverse complement strand
TACGCCATGGTGCTGTTGGCCGCTGTGGTGGTGGCTGCCTCCGCATGGATGGAGAAGTTCCCATACCGCAGCCTGCTGATGGCCGTGGCCGGAGGCTTGCTTTCCATTGCCTGTGCCCTTTTTGCTTTTTTGAATTATGACCAATTGAAAAACAGGAAAAAAGAATCATGAACCATTGGAAAGGCGCGTATCGGGGAGTGAACACGGTCGGGGCATACGTCGCGACCCTGCTGCTGTTTTTGGCCGGTTGGCTGCTTTTGGGGAACCTCCCTTTGCTTGCCGCCATGTTGGCCAAGGGGGTAACGACCCTTGAAGATTTGGCGGCCGTTTGTCCGGAAAATGTGTATTTGCTACTGATGCTCAGTTCTTTTGCTATTGGCTTGTTGGTGCTAATCTTGTGCATACGGGTGTTNNCACCGCCGTGGCTTCCGTATGGTGGCCAATGGCGGGAGACCGCTGCGCTGGGGGCATTTCCTGACAGCTTTCGGGCTGTATTTTCTGGCCATGGCCATAGTGCAGGGAAGAGACCTGCTTTGGCATCCTGAAAACTTTGAATGGCAGTTCGATGCCGCCGCCTTTGTCCGCGCGCTTCCGGTGCTGCTGCTTTTTGTGCCCTTGCAGACGCTGTTTGAGGAGTTCTTTTTCAGGGGCTACCTGATGCAGTCGTTGGTGGT
>DBVK01000110.1:3891-6332 GCA_002308135.1 Bacteroidales bacterium UBA1266 | reverse complement strand
GGCTACACGGTGATGATGTTGCAGTACCTGCTCTTCGGCTTGCTCTTCGGCTGGTTCGCCTTAGCCGACGAAGGGATAGAGGTGTCGTGGGGCATGCATACGGCCAACAACCTTTTCCTGCTGCTTTTTGTCACGGAGGAGCATTCTGCCTTGCCCACACCGGCATTGTGGCGGCAACTGGACGCGACCCCTTCCTTGAAGGACATCTTCCAGCTGCTGTTTTTGGTCGGGGTGCTTTGGGTGGTTCTGGAGCGGATTTACCGCTGGAAGCTCCCGTCCCTGCGTAAAATTGCCAATCCCGGCGAGGAGGAGACTCCCGCCGTCGAAAATAAGGAGGTAATATGAGAAAAACCGCGCTTGTCATGTGTTGTGTCTGTGGGCTTTTGTGCGGGCGGCTGTACGCCCAGGCTCCGGACACCGTAGTGGAAAACGGCAGCAAATACGTGCTGCATGATGTTGTCAAGGGTGAGACCTTGTACGGTTTGTCCAAAAAGTACGGACTGACGGTGGAACGGCTGGTGGAGGCCAATCCGGGAACGGAAAACGGCATACAGATTGGGCAGCGGCTGAAAATATACGCCGGCAAAGCCGTAGAAATGACAGAACACAAGGTGAGGAAAGGGGAGAACCTGTACGCCATCGCCAAAAAATACGGCGTGAAAGTGCAGGATCTGATGGAATGGAATCCGGGTCTGACGGAGCAGTTGGCGATAGGACAGCTCATTCGTGTGCGGAAAAGCGCTGCAGGTGCCGCTGTCCGGCCGGAAACAGAAAAGAAACAAAGCGGTCGGGCGCCTGTGGAAACGGAGGCGCTTCAGGTGGAGTCGAATCCGCCGGAGGCTGTTCCGGAAGCCCCTGACGGCAAGCAGCGTCCGGATGGTGCCGCCTTGTCCCTGTCGGACAGCAGGAAGGGGACGCCCAAACACGAATACAATGTGTTCCTGCTGCTGCCTTTGTATACCCATACGACGGAAGACGGCGAGATGCAGCCAATCGAAGACCTGGCCGCTTACGAGCGCATCAAAAGTTTTGACTTCATACAGTTCTACGAGGCTGCGCTGCTGGCTGTGGAGGACATCAGCTGTTCCGATGTGCGGGTGAACCTGTATGTGAAAGATGTGAACGAGAAGAACAATGCCGAATTGGGGCGTTGGATTGCGGACGGCGTGTTCGCGGATGCGGATCTGGTGATAGGCCCTTTTTTCCGGGAGAATTTCCGCACCATGCTTTCCTATGCGCAGAACCATGACATCACCATTGTGAATCCGTTCACGGTGGCGCCCGTGGAGACTCATGCGCACTTGTTCCGCACCATGGCCTCCTATACCGCGCAGGCAGCCCAGCTGGCGGAATACATACGCTCCCGCTACACCAAGGCACAGGTGCTGCTGCTGAACAATATGGGCGCCGACAGCAAGCGCGTTTCGGCCTACCGTTCCTCCCTGATGAAGGCCTTGCAGGATTATCCGGGCATAGCGGTGAAGGAGGTCAATTACAAAAACGGAGGGGTGGCAGCGGTCAATGCTTCGCTGAACCCTACGTGTGAGAATTTCGTGCTGGCCTTTTTCGACGGGGAGATTACCGTGACCAATTTCATACAGACCATGAACAAGCACGCATACGAAAATGTCACCCTGGTCACCTCTTCGGACTGGCAGAAATACGACAAAATCGAAACCGAATATTTTGCGCGCCTGAAAACCCATTACGTGGACCAGTTCTTCGTGGATTATGCCGATCCGGAGGTCATTCGTTTCATCGAACGTTTCCGCGAACGCTACATCATCGAGCCCACCCTCGGTCATTTCGCTTTCCAGGGCTATGACATCACCCGCTTCTTCCTCAGCGGAATCATACGCTATGGGAGCGGTTTCGGCATGCAGGTGAACGAGTTGGAGCTGCCGCTGCTGTCCACGCGCTTCCACTATGTGAAAGGAGCCGCCAACACCTATGAGAACAACTTCTGCCATATCTACCGCTTGATGGACTACCGTCTGGTCAATGCCTGGACGGCGGAAGAGGAAACAACGCCGGTCATTACCCCGGCTAAAGTGAAAAAAAACAGATAAGCCGTTATGGAGAACAAAGTTGTGATTTTATCAGCCCCTTCCGGTTGCGGAAAAACCACCCTGCTGAGAGCCCTTATGGCCCGTCAGCTCCCTTTGGAGTTCTCCGTTTCGGCAACCAGCCGGAGCCGCAGGGCGGGTGAAGTGGATGGGAAGGACTATTACTTTTTCACGCCGGAGCAGTTCAAGGAGCAGGTGGGGAAGGAGGCTTTCCTGGAGTGGAACGAGGTGTATCCCGGCCAATATTACGGTACCCTGTTTTCGGAGGTGGACCGTATCGCCCGTAACGGAAAGCATGTGATTTTTGATGTGGATGTGGCCGGCGGCCTGTCCATCAAAGAGCGTTTCGGAGAAAGGGCGCTCGCGGTTTTCGTC
>DBVK01000110.1:0-3880 GCA_002308135.1 Bacteroidales bacterium UBA1266 | reverse complement strand
GCTGCGGCAGCGTCTGCTTTCCCGTGGCACGGAAACACCGGAATCCGTTGAAAAACGCCTTTACCGTGCCGATTATGAGATTTCCCTCTCCAAACGTTTCGATTATGTGCTGGTGAACGATGTGCTGGAAACGGCCATTGAAGAGGCTTATTCCTTGATTTCCGGTTTTTTGCAAAAATAGAGGTCGTGAAAGCGGAAGATTCTGCATCTGCCGGACAGGCATGTTGCTTTTTTGACTACTTTTGCCGATGGCTTAGAAAAATAGTAAACAATGGATTCTCTGTTAGATAAACTTGAATTAATATACAAACGCTGGCTGGAGATTGGCGAAGAAATCACCAAGCCCGAGGTGGTGGCGGACATGAAGAAGTTCGTCAAACTGAGCAAAGACTATAAGGATTTGCAGGCGGTGGTGGACGCCTACCAGCAGTATAAGAATGTGCTGGGCAACATTCAAAACGCCAAGGATGTCATTGCCAACGAAAAGGACGAGGAATTCCGGGCCATGGCCAAGGAGGAGCTGTCTGTTTTCAACAGCGAATGCGAGAAATTGGAGGAGGAGATACGTCTGCTGCTGATTCCCGCCGACCCTCAGGACGGCAAGAACGCCATTGTGGAGATCCGCGCCGGCACAGGTGGCGATGAGGCCAGCCTTTTTGCCGGAGACTTGTACCGTATGTATACCCATTATTGCGAGGCCATGCATTGGAAAATAGAGCTGGCTTCCATGACGGAGGGCACTTTGGGCGGTTTCAAGGAGATTGTTTTCAACGTGATAGGAAACGGTGCCTACGGTTTGATGAAATACGAGTCGGGAGTGCACCGTGTGCAGCGTGTGCCCCAGACAGAGACCCAAGGCAGGGTGCATACGTCGGCGGCTTCCGTGGTGGTGCTTCCGGAGGCTGACGAGTTTGACGTGGATCTCAAGGACAAGGATATCCGCAAGGATACCTATTGCGCTTCCGGACCCGGCGGACAATGCGTGAACACCACTTATTCGGCGGTGCGTCTGACCCATATTCCGACAGGCATTGTGGTGGCCATCCAGGATGAGAAATCCCAAATCAAGAATTTGGAGAAAGCCATGAAGATATTGCGTACGCGGGTGTTTGAACGCGAGTACCAGAAATACCTGGATGAGGTTTCCTCCAAGCGCAAGACCATGGTGTCCACCGGTGACCGTTCGGCGAAAATCCGCACCTACAATTATCCGCAAAACCGGGTGACAGATCATCGCATCAATTACACCATGTACAACCTGACAAATTTTGTCAACGGAGATATTCAAGATATGATAGAAGCCTTGCAGATTGCCGAAAATGCGGAACGTCTGAAGGCATCCGTGGAAGAATCCACCGCAGAATAGCTTATGCTGACCGACGAACGCTATATGTGGCGTTGCCTGGAGCTTGCCCGCAAGGGGAAAGGCGCTGTCGCCCCCAATCCCATGGTTGGGGCGGTAGTGGTGTATAAGGGCGAGGTGATAGGCGAAGGCTATCATTCGGTATGCGGCGGTCCGCATGCGGAGGTGGAAGCCATACGCTCGGTGCGTCATCCGGAATACCTGCCTCAATCCACGCTATATGTCAGTCTGGAGCCCTGCTGCCACTACGGCAAGACCCCGCCCTGCACGGAACTGATACTGCAGCACCGCATACCCCGTGTGGTGGTGGCATGTGCCGACCCCAATCCTGAAATGGACGGTAAGGGGGTGCAGCGCTTGCGGGATCAGGGCTGCGAAGTGGTGGTCGGTGTGCTGGAAAAGGAGGCGAGGGAGCTGAACCGCCGTTTTTTCACCGCACAGGAGAAGCGCCGCCCGTACATTATACTTAAATGGGCGCAGACGCAGGACGGTTTCATGGATATCGTCCGCAGGGATCCGGCAGACACCACTTCCTATTGGATTACTAACGACGCCTTGAAGCTTCGCTCGCATGTGTGGCGGACGGAGGAATCGGCCATTTGGGTGGGGGCCAACACCATTCTTCACGACAACCCCCGTTTGAATGCGCGCTATGCCGCAGGCCGTAACCCGCTACGTGTCGCTTTTTTCGACACCGTGAAGGAGGAAATGCGCCGCCTGCATTTTTTTGATGCTTCCCAACCCACGTTAGTCTTTCATTTCGGGGAGGATAGGGAGGCTGAAAATCTAAGCTTTTGTCACGTTCCGGCTTTTGACCGTCGTCCGGACGGACTGCTTGCTGCGGAAGACTTGGACCGTATGCTGCAGGTCTTGTTTGAATGTGGGCGCACGTCGGTCCTGGTGGAAGGCGGAAGGCATCTGCTGGAAAGCTTCCTCTCCGCTGGTCTGTGGGACGAGGCAAGAGTGCTGACGGGCAGCGTCCGTTTCGGCAAGGGGCTTCCCGCTCCCTGCATTTCCCGGACGCCCGTCTGGGAGGAGGCGGTGGAGGACAACCGCTTGCAGTATTATCGTAAGCGCTAGGGATTACGTTTCGCTTGTGAACTTTATCGCCGCCGTACGCTGCATCCCGGTTCAGGGACGCAGGTTCAGGGTCTCGGAAAGGCTGATGTCACGGGAGCGCAGGCTTCCCAAAATGTCGGCGTGCGGGCTTTCCAGCACGCCCAGTCCGTAGATGCGGACATCTTTGACTTTATCCGCTATCAGCAGGCAGGGCTTGCCGTTGACACTGTCGTAATCGTATGGGTTGGGCGAACCGACCAGGATGGCGCCTTCGCGCAGCTCTATGTCCACATTGCTTCTCAGGTGCAGGCTGCCGGTCAGGTAGCGTCCCACGCTGAAAATCAGGGTGCCGCCCCCTTGTGCGGCGATATAGTCTATGGCTGCCTGTATGCTGCGGGTGTTCAAGGTGGTGCCGTTGGAACGCACGTTGAATTTGGATGCATTGATTTTTAAGTCATTCCTGTATTTGGTGTCGGGGAGTCCGGCACCGGCGTCCGCAACGGGATCGCTAACGCGTTCCTGTTTGTAATAGGGGTTCTGGGGATAGCAGACAAGCTGCTGTTTGCCCTCGGCGTGGTCCTGTAGTGTCTGCACGTTGTCCAGCTGCAGTCCGGTCACATCGTCCGCCACTATGCAGGGACGGTAGTCTTCCCCATGGACGCGAAGCGTCACGTTTTTCAGCGTTATGCTGTCCGCGTGGCGGATAAACAGGCCCCATGCGGGCAGTTCCTTGAACATGGAGAATTCCGGATACTGCTTTTCGCGTTCAGGCATGGCTGCTAGCGAAGCCGCGTCCCATGCCCGGTAGGCGTAGGCGCTGTCCGCACGTCCAGGGTAGACAAGGGTGATGTTCTCCAGACGGATGTTCTGTATGCGGTGCTGCGGTGTGCCGATGATGCTGCTGGGCGAGATGTTGCGCGGCAGGTCCTCCACGGGGCCTTCGTAGCTGTAGCCGGCGTCCGGTTTTTCAAAAGGCACTTCGGCATATACGTTTTTAATGGTGATGTTTTTCAGGCAGGACTGCAATTCAGGATTGGTGTTGCGCTCGGAAAAGCGGAGGAATATGGGGTTTCCTGTGTGCAGGCTGCGCAGTCCGTCGATTTCAATGTCTTCCAGAATGCCGCCGTCCACGCTGGCCACGGTGATGGCGCTGCGGTAGGTGTCGTAGATGGTGATGTTTTTGAAGCGGAAATGACGGAATATACCCCGGGTCATGGTGCCGAATTTGATGCCGTTGGCGCTGCTCCTTCCGGTGCAGTTCTCCACCAGCACGTTCTCGCTCACTCCTTGTTTGCTGTGGCTTTTAAAGCAGAACACATCGTCAGCGGCATCCATGTAGCAATTGCGTATGACCACGTTTTGGCAGTCCACCACGTCAATGCCGTCGTTGTTCCAATAGGATTTGGCGTCCACCTTTACGCCGTCGACAAGTATGTTCCGGCATTTGTCGTACTGCTG
>DBVK01000011.1:20220-21242 GCA_002308135.1 Bacteroidales bacterium UBA1266 | reverse complement strand
GGGAGGCCGCAAGCATCCGGAACAGCAGTTTATCCAAGTGAACACCAAGAATATACTGTTTATAGCCGGAGGCGCTTTTGACGGTATAGAAAAAAAAATCGCCGCTCGTCTGAACACGGCTTCCATTGGCTTTCGAAACGAGGCGAAGGAACGCGTTTCCCAAAACCTGCTCAGCCATGTGGATGCTACGGATGTCAAGGCTTTCGGCCTGATTCCCGAGATTTGCGGCCGCTTTCCGGTCATCACCTACTTGGATTCCTTGGACAGGGGGGCTTTGAAGCGCATTCTGCTGGAACCCAAAAACGCCCTGATCCGCCAGTACACCCGTTTGATGGAAATGGATCAGGTGGCCTTGGAGGTGACAGACGAAGCCATTGATTTTATTGTAGACAAGGCGGTGGAACTGAAAATGGGCGCCCGGGGACTGCGCAACATTGTGGAGCGCATTATGACACAGGCCATGTTTGAGCTGCCCTCCTCCAAAAAACGTAAACTAAGCGTTACCAAGGCGTATGCTGAGGAACAGTATTATAAACGTTCGTGAGTATGCAGTCCGGTTACACCAGAGAGGAATTGCAGAAGATTCTCCCTTACTATAGGGATATTCAGATCCAATTGCGACCCCGCACCACCTTGGAGGAACGCAAGGAGGTGCGCAAGGCTTTCTCATTGGCCATGGTCGCGCACAGCGGTGTCAAGCGGGCGGGTGGTGACCCTTACATCATCCATCCGCTGGAGGTGGCGCGCATTGTGTTGGAACGCATGCATTTGGATTCGGTTTCCGTCATTTGCGCCCTGCTGCACGATGTGGTGGAGGATACCGAATACACCCTGCAGGACATGGAAGCCATGTTCGGCAAGCAGGTGGCCACCATCATTGACGGCCTGACCAAAATCGAGGATGTTTCCAGTACGGTAACTTCCGTACAAACAGAGACATTCCGGAAAATACTGCTTACCTTGAGCACTGACCCCCGGGTGATACTGGTCAAGCTGGCCGACCGCCTGCATAACATGCGCAC
>DBVK01000011.1:7447-20118 GCA_002308135.1 Bacteroidales bacterium UBA1266 | reverse complement strand
AATGTTATTAAAAGCGAATTGGAGGATTTGTGCATGCGCTACCAGGATCCGGGCAGTTTTGCTTTTATAGAGCAGAAGCTTCGGGAAACAGAGCCGCAGCGTCAGCAGTTCATCCAGGATTTTATCCGCCCCATACAGCAACGTATGGATGAAAGCGGCATCAAGTGCGAAATCATCTACCGTGTCAAATCCATCTACTCCATTTGGCAGAAAATGAGCAGGAAACAAATCCCCTTTGAAGAGGTCTACGATTTGTTTGCCATACGTATTATTGTGGATGTCAACACAGAACACGCAAAATCGGAATGCTGGACGGTGTATTCCCTGGTGACGGATGTCTACCGTCCGAACACGGAACGATTGCGTGACTGGATTTCCATTCCCAAGGCCAACGGTTACCAGGCGCTGCATATCACAGTGATGAGCAATCCGACGGAGCATAATCCGGTAGGTCGTTGGGTGGAGGTGCAGATACGCTCCAAACAGATGGACGCCATTGCGGAGAACGGCATTGCGGCCCATTGGCTGTACAAGGAGAATGCCACTTCCACGGATATTTCCCAGGAAGGCATAGACGAATGGCTGCAGCAGGTGAAGTATGTGTTGCAGAACCAGCGGGAGGCTCCCTCCAACGAACTGATTTCGAAAGTGCAGATGAATCTCTTCTCCAAGGAGATATACGTATATACCCCCAAAGGGGAATTCCATACCATGCCCCTGGGGGCTACCGTGTTGGATTTCGCCTATAGCATCAGTGAGGACATTGGCAGCCATTGTATAGGAGCCAAGGTGAACAACAAGCTGGTGCCGGTGCAGTATGCGCTCAAGAGCGGAGACCAGGTGGAGGTGATTACGTCCACCAAGCAGATGGTGCACGATGGCTGGCTGCAGATGGCGCGAACCGCTTTGGCGCAGATTAAAATTTCCGAAGCTTTGGCGCTACAGAAGGATGCCAAGCTGGAAGAGGGCAAGCGGAAACTGCAGGCGTACTTCAAGAAACTGGACGTGGAGTTTGACCGGGTGTCGGTGCGCCGCCTCAAGGATTTTCTCGGCATTGACGAAAGGGTGGACCTGTACGAAGAGGTTTACAACGGCAATGTGACCGAAGCCAAGGTGAAACGCTGTTTCTCGCGTTGGAGCTACCTGTATAAAATCTACCACACCTTGTGGAACGGCGGACAAAACCTGGCCCGAAGGATACATTATGTTTTTTCCATGGAAGCCTTTGTCCGCAAGCGCATGAAGCGCAATCCGGCCTCCATGCTGCTGGACCGGGACATGAAGAACATACAGCAGACGGTGGCCAAATGCTGCAATCCCATAGCCGGGGATTCTGTCATCGGCATACGCAAATCGGACCATGAAATCGTGGTGCATCGCACCAATTGCCCGGAAGCGCGCCAGATGATGGCGAAGATGGGCAAGAACATCGTGAAGGCCAAATGGAGCAAGGATGCCCAGAACATAGACTTCCTGACCGGCATACGTATCAACGGTTTTGACAAGAAAGGCCTGGTCAGCGAGGTGATGCAGATCCTATACCAGGATTTCAAGGTGAACTGCCGCTCCATTCATTTTGAGACCTCCGAAGGGGTGTTCGAGGGGAGCATCATGCTGTATGTGCAGAACCTCAGTACACTCAATGAACTGATTGACCGTTTGAGAAAAGTGGAGGGCATTCGGAATGTCGAACGTATCAATTCGTATGCACGCCATGAGATGTAGCGCTTGCGCCATGTTATGGCTGTTGCTTTGCTGTTTTCAGGCCGGCCGCCTTTCCGCCCAATCCTATACCGGAGTCTCCGATACGCTTTCCATTGCGGATTCCGTTGAAAACACGGATTTTTGCCCTGTCCGGCAGGAACTTCCCTTTTGGTTTTCGGCGCGGGGGAATGCGGAATGGCAGCCCTCCGATGAAAGCCCTTTGCGCTTCTCCGTGTTTTATGTGCTTGCGAAAGACAGCCTGCTATATGTGCATCTTAGCAAAATGGGCATGGAACTGGTACGCGTGCTGCTTCGTGCGGACAGCGTGTTTGTGCTGCTACCCATGAAGGACGCTTATTGGAAGGGGACATACGCTTCCTTGAGCAGGAGAACGGGTTTTCCGCTTGATTTCCAGATGTTGCAGGGATTGTTGGCGGCCACTCCTCCGGCACCACGGCAGCAGACGGATACCAATGGCCTGCTGCAGAAGGCGCAATGGTTTTTGTCCGATTCCACCTTGGCCGTGGAAGTGAACTACAGCGGCTATGAAAAAGTCGGCGGCGATTCCCTTTCCCTTTTGTTCCCTTTGGAAACCGAACTCCTGTTCCCTTTGGCGGACCAGCGGCTGAAATGGCAGTTGAAGTCTGTGCGGCCAGGCGTGCCCGGCCCCACCTCGTTCCGCATTCCCCCCAGGTACACCCTGGTCAAATGGTGAGGACGTTTGCACAAAGACGGAACAGTTGTAATTAATTCCGGATTTCACACACGATTCCGCCCCTTTTGTGCGTTACATAATATCAATATACGAAAAAAAACATGCGGACAATCCTTTGCTATATCCTCCTGATGACAGGACTTGCGGCGGTGACACCGGTGGGGGCGCAGTCGCAGACAGTGAAAAAATTCTCATCCAATACGGACAGCACTGTGGCGGAAATGACAGTGTTTCTGCAAGCTGTCAGCAAATCCTACAGCAAGAGTGCGGACTCCCTCTGCGCGTTTTTTGCGGAGCATTGGCCGGAATGGTCGGTGGCACAGCAACAGGCCTTTTTGGATTTGTCCAATCAGATGCTGAAAAAACGCTGGAAGCCTTTTCCTCATTTCAACGCTTTGATTCGCACCTACCATACGTTTGTGGAAAGCATGCCGGACAAAACGCAGGAGCAGGGCTTCCACAAGTCCGTCGCCTTTTTTATCGGCCGTTCCTCCAACCAATTCGCCGAAATGATGCAGCGCTATGCCAAAATAGTGGAGGAGCTGGAACTCAACACCTTCACCTCTTCGGTGCATTGGTACGCCCGCAACAGCATGAACTATCGTTTTGTCTGTGACAGCATAGCCAAAGTGGTTTTCCCTTACCTGGATTTGGTGGGAACCAACGGCAAGGACAGTGTGGTCATTCATCAGACAAGCGGTTATTATAATCCTGTCAGTCAGAAATTTGTAGGCAAGGAAGGGGTGGTGGACTGGATACGTGCCGGCTTGGCCCCCAATGAGATCTATGTGGAGCTGAAAACCTATGCTGTTTCCCTGAAGGCGCCGAACATCGCCATTGACGATGTGCTGTATTACGATTTTCGCTATTTTGCCAAACCCCAGCTGGGCAAACTGGAGGATAAGGCGATCAACACCGCTTTCACGGAGGAGAGCGCGACCTATCCGCGCTTCACCTCCTATGACGAGAACATTCTGATACACGGATTGTATGAGAACGTGGATTATATAGGCGGCGTGTTTGTGCGGGGCAACCGTTTTTTGGGGAGGGGGACGCCTGACAACCTGGCCAGACTGGTGTTCTACCGGGAAGGCAAGCCGGCGGTGATTGGACGCTCCACTTCGTTTTTGCTCAAGCCGCAGCATATAGAGTCTTCGCTCTGCGCGGTTTCCGTCAAGGTGGAGGAGGATTCCATCTACCATTCCGCCATACAGCTGCGGTACAATGTGCCCAAAAAGGATTTGTGGCTGATTCGCGGCAAGGACGGCTCCCAGCGCATGCCTTTCTTCAATTCCTACCATCAGCTGGAGATGTACGAAGAAGCCATACATTGGGACATGAACACGGCGGCTATGGATTTCACTTCCCTGCCGGGTACGGTGGAATCCCAGTTGGCGGTATTCGAGTCCGCAAATTTTTTTGAAGCAGGCAGAACCGATAAATTCAGGGGCATGTCGGAGGTGAACCCGCTGTTCACCTTGTACGAGTTCTTCCGCCAGCATAAGGTGAAACGCGGCAGCTTGAACGATATAGTGGATTTCTTCAACTATTCCAAAGACGATGTGCGCAGCCTGCTTTTCCGTTTGGCCGAAGGCGGTTTTATCGATTACAACATGCTGACGGATACCATTGTATATAAACAGAAACTGGGCAACTACCTGTTGAACGAAACCAAAAGGAAGGATTACGACATATTGCAGTTCCGCTCCCTGGTGGCCGGTGGTAAGCCGAACGCCACCCTCAGCCTGCTGAACAATGACCTTACGATTTTAGGGCTGGACATGGTTATTGTGAGCGATACCCAGATTGTGACGGTTTTCCCTACGGGAAAGAAAATAACCATGCAGAAAAACCGGGATTTCCTGTTCCATGGAAAGGTGGAGGCAGGTTTGTTTGACTTCTGGGTCACCAATTGCAGATTTTCTTATGATCATTTCAATTTTGATTTTGTGGTCATTGACTCCATGGTGTTTTATGTCGAGGACAAAAGCCTGGATCCCAACATGAGGGGGGAATACCCATTGAAACGGGTACGCTCTTATGTGGAGGACATCAATGGGGTGTTGTATGTGGATGAGCCTAACAACAAATCCAGCACCTTGCCCATGCCCAAATACCCTTATTTTGAGAGCCGTCAGCCGGGGAAGGTCTATTATGACCACGATTATGTCTATAACAAGGTGTACGACCGTAACCGTTTTTATTTTGCGGTGGAGCAGTTTACCATCACCCACTTGGACAACTACAATACGGATTCCCTGCTGTTCAACGGCTACCTGTATTCGGACGGCATTTTCCCCGAATTGCACAAGCCGCTGAAAGTGCGTCCGGACTTTTCCCTGGGTTTTGTCTACCACACGGAACAGGACGGATTGCCGGCCTATAACGGGGTGGGGAGTTTCACTGGAAAAATCGATTTGAGCAACCTCGGTTTGCGCTGCACAGGCGGTGTGGACTATGTCGTTTCCCATGGTGAAGGCAAGAACATGCTCTTTTTCCTGGATTCCATGCGGGCGGATTTTGACACATACGAGGTGACGGCGCAAGGGGGCGGCACGGAATTCCCTCCAATCACGGCCAAGCACGTGAACGCCTTGTGGCTTCCTTACCAGGATGTGATGCGTCTGGAAAACCGCAAAGCTCCTTTTGTGGCATTTCACGAGGCCACCCTGGACGGCTACATGACCATGTCCTCCAAAGGGGTGAGGGCAGCGGGTAAGATGAAATACCGCAATGCGGAGATGGAAAGCGACGATTACCGCTATTATCATCACGAGATGAAGAGCGACAACATGGCTTTCCGTCTCAGGGATTCGGCAACGGATAACTATTTCATCCAAACGACGAACCATACCGGCCATATTGATTTCGGAACCCCTATCGGTCATTTTAAATCCAACAGCGGTGCGACGAAAGTGGAAATGCCCATCAATCAGTTCTATACCTATTCCAGTGAGTTTGACTGGCTGGTGAATGAGGAAAAACTTGCCTTCAAATACGAGGATCCCTATGCGGATGTGGATATCCCGTCCACAGCGATCAAGGATTTGTATGCCATGAAGTCTGAGGGTAACGAGCTGGTTTCCATGAAAAAATCCCAAGGCGGACTGCAATTCACCACCACCAGAGCGGTGTATGCAATGCGGGATTACGAAATCGTGGCGGAGGGGGTTCGCTTTATCGAAGTGGCTGATGCGGCGATCTTCCCTTACAAGGGTATAGTGAAAATCGGAAAGGATGCCGAAATCCATCCCTTGGAGCAGGCCAGAATACTGGCCAATACAGAGACCCAGTATCATGAGGTTTTCAATGCGACAGCGCACATCGCTTCCCGAACCTGGTACCGGGCCATGGGTGATTACAATTATGTGGACGAGAACAAGGTGGAGCACAAGATTCACATGGACACCATCTGGTCCGCCCACAACGGCTTGACACGAGGACGCGGCGAAATCGCCAAAGAGGCGGATTTCACCCTCAACCCTTATTTTGGATTTTACGGCAAGGTGACCTTGTATGCCGAACGGGAGTTCCTGGAGTTCAAGGGTGGTGTGAATCCCATACATCATTGCGATACGGTGCAGTATCCCGCCATCCGCTACAAAGGTGAGATAGATCCCTATAATGTGCTGATTCCCATAGATTCCTCGACCAAAGACGTGGACAACCGCCGCGTGGTGGCTGCGATAGCCTCCAACACCAAGACCGGAAAGGTGTTCACTGCTTTTGCCCGTGCGAAAAATCCCATCAACAGTCCGGAATACGTGAATGCCCAGGGCTACCTTGTCTACAACAAGGATGCGGAGGCTTTTGTGGTTGCTTCCAAGGAAAGACTGGAGGATGAGACGGTTGGCGGTAACATCATGCGCATGTATGCGAACCGCTGTTTCTCGCAGGGCGAAGGCAAACTGAACCTCGGCACCAATTTCGGACGTATGGAGTTCCTGCCGGTGGGAACCGTTTCACATTATATGCGGGAGGATTCGGCCGTCATCCAATTGGCCGCTTCGTTGGATTTCTATTTCAATGAGGAGTGCATGCGCTTGATGACCAACACCATTGCCAATGCTTCCTTGGAAGGGATATCCATCGTTGACAACACGAACTACCAGCAAGCCTTGCTGACCATATTGGGGCCTGCTGAATTCCACCGTGTGTATCCGGAGCTGGTGCATTCTTCCTCTTTCCGTCGTCTGCCGAAAGCGTTGGCTGTCAACTTTGTCTTTGCCGACCTGGCCTTCGATTGGGATCAGGCGTCCAAGGCTTTTGTCAGTAAAGGGAACAACATTGGCCTTGCCGTTTGCGGCAAAAAAGAGGTGAACCGTTATGTACCCGGTATAGTGGAGATTCAGAAGAAGAGTAACCGCACCATACTGCAGATGTATTATGAGATAGAAGGGGAGTGGTTTTTCTTCCGCTATTACGGCACGTCCATGGAAGGCTTGTCCTCTAATGCGGATTTCAATAAGGCGATTAAGGAAACGCCGCAGAAAAAGCGTGTGCTGTCCGCGGAAAAGGGCAAATCGGCCTACCAGTACAAAATCGCCTCATTGGGTGTCAAGAAAAAATTCCTGGCGAAACACGCCTGGGTTTCACCGGAGGCGGCAGAGGAGGAGTGAAAAAGAAGAGACGGATGATACAATGGATTTTAACAGTTAATTGGTAAACACAAAGATTATGTCAGGTATCTTATTCAACGATATTATTTTCGGACCCATTCACAGTCGCAGGCTGGGCTGTTCTTTGGGTATCAATCTGTTGCCTAAAAACATCAAGCTCTGTACCTTCAACTGCATATACTGTGAATGCGGCTGGGGCAAAACCAAGGAGGTGGATTACTCCCTGCTGCACAAGGCGGCCGACATGCTTCCTGTGATGGAGGAGTTCATGCGCCAATTGAAGGGAAAGGGGACTGTCCCGGACAGTATCACCTATTCCGGCAACGGGGAACCTACGTTGCATCCGGAGTTCGGGGTGATTACAGACGGCCTTATACGCCTGAGGGATACCTATTTCCCCATTNNCCCCTGCCTCTCCAATGCCACGCAACTGCACCGCCCGGATGTGGTGGCAGCTCTGCAAAAGATAGAGAATCCATTGCTTAAGCTGGATGCCGGCACTCAGGAAACGTTTGTGCGGATGAACCAGCCGTTTGTGGATTTGGACATAGAGACCCTCACCCGTCAACTGGAAGCCTTTCAAGGCAAACTGACCATTCAGACCATGTTCTTGCGCGGAACCTTGGACGACGGCACGGTGATTGACAACACTACGGAAGCGGAAGTCTCCGCCTGGTTAGAGCGTATCCGCAGGATTAGCCCCCACACGGTCATGCTTTATCCGATTGACAGAGAGACACCCGCCCGCCAACTGGTGAAGGTGGGGGCGGAGGTGTTGAACCCCATTGCGGACCGCTTGCGTATCATGGGCATTACCCCAAAAGTGTATTGAGATGGCTTGCATAAACGTCCCTTTCCGCTTGGTGACGCTGGAAAATGCAGCAAACGTGATGCCTGTGGTGGAAGGCAGCCTGAACGGCCACCCCATCCGACTGGTGGTGGATACGGGCGCTTCGCACACTTGTATGGACAAAACCACCCTCAAACAGTTGGCTCCTTCGTCGCTTTCCCGCAGAAAAAAACAGGCATCCGAGACAGAATCCATAACAGACACGGTAATGGGTATAGGGGGGAGACGTTTGTCCCATGCCCTCTGTACCTTGCCCTCGTTGTTTGTCGGGGATTTGGAATTGCGCGACTACATGGTGGTGACTGTCCGCATGAACAATGTGAACAAGATGTTGCATTGGATAGGTCAGCCGCCCATAAATGGCTTGTTGGGTTGTGATGTGCTTCGTGCCTATCGTGCAAGCCTGGATTTTTCCAGTGCGTGCATTTGTTTCCCCGACACAAGCTCGGATGAAGAGGTTCCAGACCCGGAAGGCTGAATCACATGCCCTTCGGATGTGATGAGTGTAAGTATGTAGGGATGCAGGTTGTAGTTGAGGGAGGATTCGTGGGATCCTTCCGGGTTGAACCTATAGGGAAACAGCTGTTTTCTTTTTCTTACGTCGTATGGAACGGCAAAGGGGTAGCAGGAGCAGCACACACAACGGTACAGCAGTGCAGAGAAGGTATAAGCCGTTATAAATCCGATTGTATCCAAAACAGAACAGGTAAGGATGGCCGGAAACGTGTTCCGGAGTCTTGCATTGCCGGTAGGATTCCAGGCTTTCTTCGGCTTCTTGTGCCATACCTAAAAGTTGGGAGCGCAGTAGGAATTCCTTGGGGAAATCCCCATCAAACTGATAAGGGTATCCGTCTTCGTCCATCAGAAAACGGTAGGGATGCCCTATGAAAAGGAAAGCGTCGAATTTGTCGCTGAGTTTTGCCGTTTTCCGCAGCTTCGGAGATTGGGTGCCTGCATAGTACTCCTGTTCCAAGGGTGTTCCCTTCACGGGGACAGCAAAGCAGTCTCCCACTTCTTTGGCCGCATCGTACCAAAGGCTTCCATGCATGTTTGTAAGTATATGGAAGTAGCCGAATGCGGTGGCGGGAAGATACACCACGCCAACTCTTCTGGGGAAATACGCGTCCACATAGTCAATGGCGGTCCGTTGTTCCGGCAGGAGGCCGCGTATGCCATGAACGGAGTTGACGATGACTAGCATTTTGTCGCTTAGGGAGTCATTGGCCTGTTGTTTTTGGTAAGATCGGACAATGTTCATTCCCATGAGGTAATCCCTATGGCGTTGGCTCTCCAAATAGGATTCAGGATGGCTGTAAACTTTCTCCCAAGGAAGCGGCATGTCGCATAAATGCCACTGGATACGATGGGTGGAGTCTTTAGTGCTGTTGTATTGCTGCAAGCGGACGAAGAAATCAAAGATGTTCCGTCCGTACCATGACGGCCAAACGCTGTTCTGCCTGATAATGCGTGCCGCTGCCTTGTGGCGGGAGGTGTCGGAGTCGAAGACCGTGCCAAGAAAGGCATCCGCCTCTTGCTGCATCGAACAGCTTCCGTATTCGGTGCACAAACTGCCTACTTTTTCGGCAAAGGTGTCGTTTAGGATGAATTGGGAGAAAAAATCCCATTGGGTGTATTCCGGATGCTCGCGTTCAAGCAGGAAAACGATGTCGTATTTTTGGAACATACTCATCAGGCAGCTTTTCGCATCTTCCTTTTTCTCACGGAACGCGCGTACGTAGCGTTGTTTCTCCAAGCAGGATACCGGTGGGAAAACGGGGGTGGCGTCTTGGGCGCGGAACCCATGGGCCTTTTCCAAAGAGCGGTGGTGTATAGGAAGGTATAGCAGTAGCAGCAGGAAAAGCAGCAGGCAGGTGGTGTATGCCCCTTTGGAAACCGGTGATTCCGAAGCGACCACCCTGGTCTTGCACAGGTGTTCGCATAGGCTTTTTCGGGAAAACAGCCAGCAGCATGTTTCCGCTGTTCCAAGCAACAGCAGCCAAATCGCCCCACAGCATAAGCTGCTGTTATTCTCTCCCAGCCAGTTCAGCGCGATAGCTTGGGAAAGCGGATCGTAACCTATAGGGAAAGCGGCGAATACGATTTTGGTCAACGCTTGATGCAACAAGGAAAAAACAATGGGCATCAAGGATATGAAAAACGCTTTTACACCCAAGTGCCGCCAGTGTGACCCTTGGATACCCATGCGGAACAAATATTGGAAAAGGCTGCGTTTCCACAAAACATGCCCCAGTAGAAAATACAATGCTGCGCTAAACCATATGAACGTAATAACACTCCAATGGAAAGGCGGGGCAAAGAGGTGCAGCAAGCCGCAAGCCAGCAGATAGGCGGCAGCCAGGTCGCATGCCAAGGCGGCGCTTCGTTTCAACAAACCGGTTTTATCCATGACGAGAGGGATTAAGTGATATAAAACGTATGTGTTACAGGTGGTGCATATGGACATCTCGGATCCGGAAAATCATGGTTCTCTTCTCCGTAGGCTTCGATGATTTCTTTCCAGCACACCCCGTTTTGCTGATGGCAAGGGTCAAAATCAGGACAGATGCTGCAAACGCTTTTCCTTCGGACCTTTTCCTGAGAAAGCAGGTAAAGGGAGAGGGCCTTTTCGGATTCCCACACCTGCCGTATGCTATGCTTTGCCACATCCCCGACAATAAATTCCGGGTGCCAGTAGAGCTCTTCGCAAATGCCTGCCTTGCCGTCTGGAAGAATGAAAAGAGAGCTGATGTTTCCGGTGCAGCGTGCGCGTTGGGTGAAATTCCGGATTTTCTCGTCCACGGTGGAAAAATATTTTTTCCCATCACTGATCTCTTGGCAATCGATGACGCAAGAACCATCATAGGATGAGACATACGATTCGACGAGACCCTTTGTTTTCTCCCATTGCTGCTGATTGGTCCGATAGGCGTGAAATTGCTCATGCCCTTTGTACAGACTGTACTCAGCAGGGGCAATGCTGATGCCGGCTATGTTGTGGAACTGGGTCAGGTGGGACAACAGCGCTTCAATGGCTGTAGTGGAATCATTGAGACTGGTGATGACGGATTTGACTTTCACTTTGATTCCTAACTTTTCCAAAGATTCAAGGCTTTGTTGCAGCTGGGTGAAATAGGATGAGGGCACATGCAGCATTTTCTCCATCAGGGCGCTGTCCCAGCTGTCGATGGAAAGCTGCAGCTCATTCATGCCGGCATCTTTCAGCTTGCGTATCTTCTCTTCACTGAGCGGCATTTTTGTGGAAAGATAGGGATGGAACCCCCTTTGGTGCAATTCCTTCAGTAGAAGTTCGATGTCCGGATGCAGGAACACCTCTCCACCGGCCAGGTCCACGCTGGTGCAGGCCATGGCGTCCGCTTCTTGAATCAATTGAATCCAACGTGCCGTGGGAAGCGGCGTAATGTGATGCGGCCGTTTGTCCGCATAGCAATAAATGCAATCTGTAACGCAGCGGTTGGTCAGCATCAGGCTCAACGAATGCGGGAATTGGGTCCTCATTCTGCTGAAATCCCAAAGCCTGGCAGGCACAATGAAATCTTGTGGAGGACGCAGGTCGTCACGTGCGCTGCCTTGCTGTGCGGCGACGATAAAGTGTCGCGGAATCCAGTGCTTATGGGTTTCCGACTGCTCGCCTGCTTCCGGATAGCGTAATTTTATTTTTTCCTCGTTCTCAAAACAGGGTTTCAGGAATGCCTCCAGCGAATCTGCTTGGAGTTGCAGGTCCGAACAGATGGCCTGCAGGGTCTCCGTGTAGTTCCTTTTTCCGTCCCAATAGGCAAAAATAGTTGCGAACAAGGGGGAGGTCAGTTGGGAGAAATTGTCGTCTATATCCGGGCTGGGTTCAAACCGTCCCCATCCCCGGCTATTGGTGATAAAGGCGCAATGCTTGTCCGGCAACAGGGTATAGGCCGGATGTATGTGATAGTGATTATCGGTGCGTATCATGCTTGTCACGTTTTTGAGGAAAGAAAGGATGTGCCGGACGGCACATCCTTAAGCATGCTTTAGTTGGTTCTGCTCCGGCATTTGTTGACGGTGATGGAAATGCTTGAGCTGACGCAATTTTTGCAATTAGCCTCGCAAGCGTCCATAGTGAAAGAGCAGGAAGTGCTCTCCGGTACGGCCATCATGGAAATGTCTGCGAAATCAGTGCTGGAGTAAAAGAAGCATCCTCCTACAATCTGGTTCAATTCTTTTTCATTCAATCCGAAATTCGGGGCAAATTCCGGTTTTCCGATTTTGTTTAATTCATTTTTTTTCATTTTTCTGGAATTTAAGGATTAGAGTGTTTGTTTGTTTTGTCGTCTTTCTGTGCCCTGACATGTACGATTTGTCGGTGTGTAATGACACAGCCTGGCTGCCGTTATCCAAGAAGGGTAGTGGAGCCCTAAGGGTTAGTGTTTCCGTCTGTCAATGCGTATTATAATGGTGCTATGGCAGCAAATGGGTCCCTACGAACGGCGGCACGCAATCGCAGGGACGCTGCTCGCGTGAATTTGTTATGTCCGTTCCAAAAGCGTAGTGTTGCTTCCATGGTGTAAGGTTTGAATGTTGCTTGGCTGAAATGTAAATAGAATTGGTTACATTTCATTGCCCGAAAGAGGTTGCGCAAGAGGTTTGTTTGTTTGTTTTTTTTGTTTGTTTTTGTTAATACAAATATACTATTTTAGTCAAAAAAAATCTTTTTTATCAAAAAAAAACGTCTTTTTTTTTCAATGTACTGTTTTTCAGCAGCTCAAAAAACAAAAAAAAGAAAATAAAATTT
>DBVK01000011.1:4624-7432 GCA_002308135.1 Bacteroidales bacterium UBA1266 | reverse complement strand
TTAAAAGATTGATTAAGTGTATTATATGTTTATGTCGTATCGTTGGCGGATAAAGTGGCGAATGTTTTGGGGCAAACAAAAAATGGAATCGTTTCGGCAGCTTATGCTGCAGATGTCTCCCCGTTTTGCATCGGGGGAAATGAAAAAACAGTGTAAATTATTTTACGTTAATTTGTATACTAATTTGGATACATTTTGCCAAAATGTNNATCCAAAGAGTTTCCATAGGAGGGGGGGCGGTGATGCTGATTTCTTGTTGTGAAACCGGGTGGACGAAGCGGATATGGCGTGCATGCAGGCTGATGGAGCCATCCGGGTTGGAACGGGGCGCGCCGTATTTCAAATCCCCTTTGATGGGGCAGCCTATGGCGGAAAGCTGGGCGCGGATTTGGTGGTGTCTTCCGGTAATGAGCCTGACTTCGAGCAGGTAATAGCGCTCGGATTGCCCCAGCAGGCGGTATTGCAGCTCTGCCCGTTGGTAGCCTTCTTTTTCCGTTGGGGAAACAAGGCTCAGATTGGTTTTTTCAATGCGTTTGAGGTAGTGGACCAGAGTGGCTTCCGTCTGGGGAGGCTGGTTGCAGACAATGGCCCAGTAGATTTTCTCCAGCTGGTGATCCCGCATGATGTCATTCATGCGTCGGAGGGCTTTGGAGGTGCGGGCGAAAAGCACCAGCCCGCTTACCGGTCGGTCAATGCGGTGGATTACGCCGCAGAATGCCTCGCCTGGTTTGTTTCCGGAAACTTTCAGGTATTGTTTCACTTCATTGCAGAGGGGAGTGTCCCCCGTCTTGTCGCCCTGCACGAGCTCGCCGGCTTTCTTGTTAACGGCAATCAGATGGTTGTCTTCGTAAAGGATATCCGCTGCTTCCATCTACTCAAAATCAAAAAAGTTCTCAGGATTGACCGGTTTCCCGTTAATCCAGCATTCAAATGCGGTTTGGCTGGTATCGGGTCCGCTCCGGGCGATTATTTGGCCGCCGCGCACATGTTCGCCGCTTTGCACCAGTGTCTGTCCCAGGTTGCGATAGACGCTGATGCGGTTTTCAGGATGCTGTATGCAGATCCAGCGCTTGTCCGCATGAATCACACATCCGGAGGAAACGGCATAAAGGGGTTGGTTGCCGAAAGTGTGCAGCAAAAGCCGGGGATGCTCTTGGCTGTATGGGACGGCAATGGGTGCGTCCGCCGGTTGGAAAAGCAGATGGCGTTCCGGCTGCTTCCCCTGGGACACCGTCCACGCTTGCAGGGGACGGCTTTCCTTTTTGTTCAGTGTCAGGGATAGGACGGCGCTGTCCTCTTTGGAAAAGGCGAAGACGGATGCTTTGTCCGACACTTGCTCCGTCACGCGGAAAGCGTCTGTGTCGTTGGCGAAATCTTCGTTCAGCACCTGCTGCAGATTGGCGATGTATTGGCCGCAAGCGTTCAGCTGCCCGCTCAGGGAGTCCACTTTCACTTGCAGGGCAAACAGTTTTTTAGCCTGTTTGGAGCTGCCGTAGCCCGGGATGTATTCCCGCAGGGGCGTGAAGGCAATCAGCAGCGTGGTCAGGGCAATAAGCGTCATCGTGCCGATAACACCGATAATGATCAGGTTCAAAAGGCTGAGTTCGGTCGTGAATTTTTCTTCAAAGGCCTTGTTGCGTATGCTTAGCTGGAATTTTTCCCGCATGCGCAGCCTGAAACCCTCCCATCGCTTGCTTAGCGTTTGCTTCATCTTAATAAATATCGGTGAATTTCAGGTGTCCGGTGAGGCGTCCTTTAAACAGGCTGTCTCTGGACACGATGGCCAAATCGCGGAACACAATCCGGGTGACGCTTTTGGAGGAGAACACTCCTATGCAGTTCTTGTCTTCTTTTCCAGCCGCATAATCCGCTGCTGAAGCGTAGCTGTGCAGATTGGTGTACAGTATGCGCTCCTGGTTGATTCCCGTTCCGACGGAGCTGGCTTGCATGTATTTGTACAAATCCTCCCCGCCGCTGTATACTTTCAGTACGATAGAGTCCGTATGGCGTTTGCTTACCTTGGGGTCATCCGGGATGCCTTGGGCCACTTTCTGGTAAAATGTGACCCCTTGATAGGGGATGCTCATCCGGGGTTGGTTGGCATAGTCCTTGCCCACCAGCCATTCAACAGCTTTGCCTTGGCGTTTGCCTCCTTCCGCCAGCTCTTCTGTATAATAATAATAGTAAAGGGCCTCGAAGCAGGCCGCTTTCGTGCCGGAGCGGTAATTGTACTTGATGCGCAGATCGGTTTCCGGAAAGGAAATCATCTCCGAAAGGTTTTTGATAGGGTAGCTCACATTGATTTCCCCCACTGGGCTGGTTTCAGCCGTGCATATTTTTCCGGTGTATTTGTTCTTGACCCACAACACATAACGGTAGTCGGAACGGAGTTTTGCCTTAGCGGTGTACAGTAGCTGTTCCGGGTAGGCGAAAAGGCCGGAATCCTTGGGTACGGCCGTGGTGGTGTCAAAGTCAATGCGGCGGAGGAAGCTGGTGCCGCTGTATTCTTCCATAAAAACCTCAATGCTGTCCCCATAGCTGTAGTAGTGCGGGTCTTTCGCCGCATCGTAGGCGCTGCCTTCGGTGAGAAAGCCTTTGTAGATTTTCAGGTAATGTTGTCGGGCGTCCGGATCCAGCAGCCCGTACACAATGGTGACTTCTTTTTTGTTGGGTGAGTTCACGCTGAAATCCTTCTGCTCGCATGCGGCAAAAAGCAGGCATAGCATCATGCTTCCAAGAAAGGGAATGTGTTTTCTCATACGGCAGAATCAGCGTAAATGCTTAATATTCGTCTTCTTGGAAGAAGAA
>DBVK01000011.1:1022-4497 GCA_002308135.1 Bacteroidales bacterium UBA1266 | reverse complement strand
GGTTGCCGGCCACGGAGCGTCTTCCAATTTGGATGCCAGTTCAAGTGTCCAATACATTTTCGTTAGATTTAATGCCAGTTTGTGTTTTTATTGTAATTATAAAAAACAGAATAACAAGTATTTATTTCAGTTTTAACGTGATTGCAAAAATATGCATAAAAAACGTAGGTTTATCTCATTCCGCTAAAAAAATACAAGGCGTTCATTCGGTGCCGGCGATGATTTTTATGGTGTCCAAATCCAGGCGTATGCGCAACCAGGTTTCCAATTGCTGCAGGGAGGTGGTGTTGGGGGTGGTTTTCCATGTGAGCAAGGCCGTGGGAAGGGTGTCGTTTTTCAGGGTGTGCGGATTGGTGTAGATGGCGTTGTTGATGGAGAAGCTGGCCACAAAAGGATACTGTGCGGAAATCTCTTTGGCGATGTGGCGGGAGAGGTTGGAGTCCGCGTTGATCTGCAGCAGCGCCTGTTTCAGGTGGACAATGGCGGTGTCCCGGTAAGCGATCTGCGCATTCTTCTGATCCAGCATTTTCTCCAGTATTTCCGTCTGCATATTGGCGTTCACGACGCTTTCCGTCTGCCGGATAATCAAATCGGTGTTCTTGATGCCGTAATCCTGCATTTTTTCCTGCAGCACGGCAATCTCCTTTTTGTTCAGTTCCTCGCCTATCAGCGAAAGGGTGATGGTAGAGCGTTTGTTGGAGTAGTTTTTATGGACGTTCAGGATTTGGGTGTGCTCGAAAACTTTCGATTTCTGTATTTCATTGATATAACGGGTGGTGCCGCTTTGGAAGGAGGATTCCCTGATTACCCTGACCGCTATGAAGATGCTGGGCGTTAACACGATAATGGAGAAAATCGTGATGAAGCGCTTGACCGTGCGGCTCCGCAGGGGGTCGATATAGGTTTTGGACGGGAATTTCAGGTAACGGACAATAATCAGCGTGGCCAGTGCGATGAAAAAGGCGTTGATGAAAAACAAATAGAAGGCCCCGAAAAAATACAGGGTTTGTCCGGTGCCCAGGCCGTAGCCGGCGGTACACAAAGGCGGCATCAGGGCGGTGGCTATGGCCACTCCGGAAATCACTGTGATGGATTGCTTTTTCTGGGCGGTGGCGACGATGCCGGCCATGCCGCCGAAAAAGGCGATGAGCACGTCAAAAATGGTGGGGGAGGTGCGGGCCAGCAGCTCCGATTTCGCCTCGTTCAGCGGTGAAAGGAAAAAATAGACGGTGGAGGCCAGCAGGCTGATACCCACCATAACACCCAGGTTCTTCAGGGATTTTTTCAGCAGTTCCATATCCATGATGCCCACGCCCAGGCCAATGCCGTGGATGGGGCCCATCAGCGGGGAGATGAGCATGGCGCCGATAATGACCGCGGTGGCGTTTATGTTGAGGCCTACCGAAGCGACAATCACTGCCAATGCGAGAATCCACAGGTTGAATCCTTTGAATTCAACGGATGCGTTGATATAGTCGATAGTTGCCTTATGGTCAATGTCTTTTTCCAGGTGCGCCAGCTCTTTGATGCGTTTCCAGATGGACAGCAGCACCTGTTGTGCGTGTTCGCCTGTGGAAATTTCCTTTTGGTCTTCGTTAAAAGTGTTTTCTTCGAAATTGGTCATGGGCGTATTTTTTTTCGGTATTATGGTTTTATGCGTAGCAGCAGGTATTTCCAGCACATTTCCAGGAGAAAGCACAGCGCGGCTATGCAGAGGAAAGGCAGGAACTCCTCGCTGCGGTTGGTGAAGACGGTCTCATGTATGCGTGTTTTTTCCATCTGGTCGATTTCCTGATAGACTTCCTTCAGGCGGTGCTTGTTCTGTGCCCGGAAGTAGCGGCCTCCCGTCTCTTTGGCGATACCGCCCAGCAGTTGCTCGTCTATTTCCGCAAGGATGTATCCCGTGCCGACATTGGGGATGGATACAAGGGCTTTCCCATTGCTCCCGCAGCCGATGGTGTAGACCCTTATGCCTTGGTTTTTGGCGATTTCCGCAGCGGATAAAGGATCCATGTAGCCCGCGTTGTTCACGCCATCGGAAAGCAGTATGATGACTTTGCTTTTGGCTTTGCTTTCCCTCAAACGGTTGATGGCTGTACCCAGCCCGTCACCGATGGCGGTTCCGTCTTCAATCATGCCAAAGCGGGTGGAGGCCAGGGCGTCCAGCAGGGTCTGGTGGTCGGTGGTCAGCGGGCAGCGGGTATAGGCTTCCGCACTGTAAACCACCAGTCCGATGCGGTCGTTGGGGCGGTTTTCTATAAATTCCCTGATGACGCTTTTGCAGGCTTCCAGGCGGTTGGGCCGGAAATCCATGGCCATCATGCTGCCGGACACGTCCAAGGCCAGGGCGATGTCTATGCCTTCCACGTCCACGTTCTTGTGCGACATGGACGATTGGGGGCGTGCCAGGGCGAGGATGCCGAAGCAGAGGGTTAGCATACGGAGATAAAACGGCACGGCATGGGTGCGTACGCGCCAGCTGCGTCCGTTTTGCAGAAAAGCTTCATCGGAGGATACGGCCAAAGTGGAAGGGTTGCGCTTCCTCCGCCACAGATGCAGGGCGATGAGCAGAGGGATAAGCAGGAGCAGAAAGAGCGCCCAGTGATAGGCGAAAGTCAGGCTTTGCAGATAGGGGAACAGTTTATGCATGGCTTTTCTCTCCTTCCTTCGGGGTGTTTGCGCTAAGGGTTTCGCGGGTCTCCTCCACAAAAACGCGGACGGATTCGAAAGCCTGGCTGTTCTCGTCGGGCAGTGGGCAGGCCTTGGCGAATTTTACAGTGTCCGCCGTATGCAGCGTGAAGCTCAGGTCGTGCAGGCTTTTGGCCGTCACCGGAACATCCTCCAGGGCGCGTAGAATCTCCTCCGATACCATCTCCATGGCTGGGATGTCCCAACGATGGTAAAGATAGGTGCGCAGGATGTCGCTCAATTCGGAATAGTATTGCTTGTGCAGGCCTGCCTGCCAAAGTTTTTTCTGCCGGAGCCCCTCCAAAGCCCTCAATGCGATGACATGGGCGGGTTCCGCCGGTTTTGCCGGACGCAGGGGCTCTTTTTTGCGCGGCTTCAGGCGGAGGATGGCGTACAGCAGTCCGCAGAGCAGGGCGATGCCGAGCAGCACGAGCAGGGCGTATTTCCCGATTTCCTTCCAGGTCAGGGGCGCTTGCAGGTTTTGTTTGATGTCTTTGATGTTGCCGGCGGTGTCAACGGCTAAGGTGTGAATGTCCAGGGGAATGGCCTGGGTGGTGGCCAGCAGTGTGGAGTCCGTGCCGTAAAAGGCGAAGGCGGGGATTTCAAAGTGTCCGGAATCGAAGCCGGTCAGCGTCCAGGTTTGGGTCAGAAGGCAGCTCCCGTTGTCCCGCTGGGTGTCGATGCGCGAACGCCCGACAATCTCCAGTCCCGGCAGGCAGGTGTCGCAGGGGGAGGGGAAAAGCGTGTTTGGAAGGCTGTTCCCGGAAAGGGTAAGGTGAAGCTTGGT
>DBVK01000011.1:0-1002 GCA_002308135.1 Bacteroidales bacterium UBA1266 | reverse complement strand
CGGACGGAATCCGTCTTCGCCGTTGCATGGAATCCCGTTTGTGCGGCTGTGTTCCCAATCAGCAGGCAACACAGGCAAAGGGTGCGGAATAGGTGTGCGAAAAATCTCATAGCTTGTCCGACTAATTGTTTTCTTAACGTTGTTTTCCATATTTTATTATATGGTTATTCTTTTGAAAAAAAATTTTATCCATTTGCCTGTTTTATCCGTAGTGTTTTTTTTGTCCGGAAGCGGAGGACATTGCATTTTATGCTACTTTTGCATCTTGACTTTTAGCTACGAATAAAACGGTATCGCATGAAAGAACAATATTTTGCAGCTGTTGATCTGGGCGCCACCTCCGGCAGGCTCATGCTGGCGCATGCTTCGGGATCCGTTATGGAGATGGAGGAAGTGCGCCGCTTCCCCAACCATCTGATCCAGATGGGGGAGCACCTGCACTGGGACATTTGCGAATTGTACCGTCAGGTGGTGGAGGGCTTGAAAACGATAGCGTCCAAAGGTGTGAAGCTTACTTCCATAGGCATAGACACCTGGGGCTGCGATTTTGCCCTGGTGGGCCGGGACGGCGGACTGCTGCGCATGCCGTACGCTTACCGGGACCCACACACCCGGCAGGCGGCCGAGGCTTATTTCCGGGAGTTTTCCCGCGAGCGGCTCTATGCGGAAACCGGTATACAGGTGATGGATTTCAATTCCCTTTTCCAGTTTTACACCTTGCGGAAAAACGGGGATGCCGCTTTTGCACAAGCGGATAAAATACTGTTTATGCCGGATGCGCTGGCTTACCTCCTGACGGGGGAGAAGGTGTGTGAATACACTGTGGCCACCACCGCCCAGATTGTGCATGCCCGTAAGCGGCGGCTTTCACCGGAAACGCTGCGGAGCGTCGGTCTGGAGGAGCGTCATTTCGGACGTTGGGTGAATCCCGGGGAAAAGGTGGGTGTTTTGACACCCGCTTTGCAGCGGCAGACGGGGCTGGGTGCGGTGCCTGTCGTCGCG
>DBVK01000089.1:10445-10579 GCA_002308135.1 Bacteroidales bacterium UBA1266 | reverse complement strand
TGCTCATCCTGGGAGGAGAACATGCTCGGATCGTCCGCCACCACGATCAGCACACCTTTGGTGCCGATAATGGCCGCATTCATGAAAGGGTCGCCGCACACATTCAAACCCACATGTTTCATACAAGTCATGGC
>DBVK01000089.1:7244-10434 GCA_002308135.1 Bacteroidales bacterium UBA1266 | reverse complement strand
GTCTTCTCATTGGCGCACCAATTGGCGACTATCCCTTTTTCCTTGGCTTCCTTGGATTTGATGACATACTCCGTGATTTGTGTGGACGGAGTGCCCGGATAACTGTTGATCGCGCTGCCGCCCGCATCGATGAACGCCTGGGCGATAGCTTCGTCTCCTAATAACAATAACTTCTGCATAGCGCTTGTTTATTTTTATTATTTATAATGATTTACGGTGTTTATGCCTTCCGTCCGGCTTTTCACCTGGAACAGAAAAAGCAAGCGTGCAAAGGTAACATAAAAATCAATGTGTTTGACGCTTCTTTCCGATAAAAAAAAAGCGGTGTCCGAAGCAAACATATTGATTTTTTTTCAATCTTTGCTTTTTGCCTTTTATGGTGGAGAATTGTGTCTTTTCTATTCTATGATAGAAAGATAGCCTTCCGGACATGCGGCAGGAAACAGCCTGTGCGCAGTCTGCTGCTGCCAAAAGGAACGTAAAACGGAGAAAACAACATGGAAGTTATTCGCACACGGGAAGCATTGCAACAAGCCGTCCGCGCCTTACGCGACGAAGGCAAAAGCATAGGATTCGTCCCGACCATGGGCGCGCTGCACGAAGGGCACCTGAGCCTGATGCGCCAAGCCCGCAGGGAAAACGACGCGGTGGTCTGCAGCATTTTCGTCAACCCCACCCAATTCAACAACCCCACAGACCTGCAACGCTATCCGCGCCATCCGGAACAAGACACGCAGGCCGTGAGCGGCATCTGCGACATCGCCTTTCTGCCCTCGGTGGAGGAAATGTATCCCGAACCGGCGACTGAGACCTATGACTTCGGCGCATTGGAAAGCGTCATGGAGGGTTCCGCCAGACCCGGGCATTTCCAAGGCGTGGGCATGGTGGTCAGCCGGCTGTTCGAGCTGGTGCGCCCCCATCGCGCCTATTTCGGCAAGAAGGACTTCCAGCAGGTGGCCGTAATCCGGCGGCTGGTGCAACTCAAAAACTATCCGATTGAGATTGTGCCGGTGGAGATTGTCCGGGCGGAGGACGGACTGGCTTTGAGCTCCCGCAACGCGCTGCTGCACGCTGACAAACGCGCCAAAGCCCCCCTTATTTTCCGCACACTGCAACAGGCAAAACACATGACGGACACCTGCAGTCTGCCGGAAATCCGGCAGTGGATTGCGGCACAGCTTTCCTCCGATCCTGATTTTGAGTGCGAATACGTGGCAGTGGCCGATGCCGTCACCCTGCAGCCCGTCAGCTCCTTTGAAGCGGCAGCGCACATCGTGGTCTGTGTGGCCGTCTGGCTGGACGGCGTCCGCCTGATTGACAATATCGAATTGAAATAGGAGGTTGAGATGCAAATCGATCTGATGAAATCCAAAATTCACCGCGCCGTTGTCACGGAAGCCAACATTGACTACGTGGGCAGCATCACCATTGACCGCGACCTGATGGAAGCGGCCTCACTGATGGAATACGAACGGGTGGACGTGCTCAATATCAATAACGGGGAACGGCTGCAGACCTATGTCATCGCCGGGGAACGCGGAAGCGGTATTATCTGCCTCAACGGGGCGGCGGCGCGCAAAGCCGTGGTGGGCGATGTGGTCATCATTATCTCCTACGCCTCCTTCACGCCGGAGGAAGCCGCCAAGTGGCAGCCCATCGTAGTGCATCCGGTGTTCCAAGACGGAAAAAACACCGCAGGCAAAAAACCATAGCTTCCAAGCTTGTACGCTGAGCTGCTCTCAAGCGTCACAATTGACAATACCCCATAGGGCGAACATCTTCTCCAAGGCCTCTGAAGCCGGGCAATAGCGCAGAAAGCGCGGTTTTTTCCCTTTTTCCAATATAATGTAGCCGCGGCTGTGGTTCTTCAGCAGTTCGGACACATCCACCACATCCACCGTCTCACCCATATAATTGGTGACCGCCACCTGATGGAAATCCCCGTACACCTCCATGAAATAGATATTCTCCCCTTCCAGCGCCTCCTGCATGCGTATGAGGTTCTCCAGCCAGGCGGTGTCCGAAGCCACCGGAACGCGATTGGTGTCGGAGAACTGTATCACCGCCCGGTACGCTTCCGTATATTCCGGCTCCATGTACATGAACTGGCCGCTTTCCACATCCAGATAGTAGGAATCCACGGTTTCCGCCTCTTTGCCTCCCTGCGCCGCAGCCGAAGTGTCCGCCAGGGAATGGATGAGCTCGTACTTCTTATGGATGCGCACTTCCCAGGTTTTGTCCAATTCGGCGTACCACTCCTCGCTCTCGATTTTTCCGGGCTGCTCAATCGCATAATTATAGGCTGTCACCAGGGCGGAAATCACTTCCCTTTCCGCATCGGGAACCGCTGAAGCGGCCACCACGAGCAGCACTTTGTAAACGCCCTCCTTTGGGTCGGAAACCAGCCAAAGGTCGTAATCCGGCGAAGGGCTTGGATAACAGCCTTCCAACTGCCAGCTTTCCGGCATGGCAGCCTTCAGGGTGCATCCGCTGCCAAGCACACGTTTCAAAAAGGGGTAAATCTGGTTCTGCATGCCTTCCGGCAGCAAGGGCAGGCTGTCTCCCGCAAAAGCGCCGCAACGTATGGTGGCGGGAAGCGGCAGTTCCTGCGGAGACAAGGTGTTTTCCGCTTTCTTTTTCCAATGGCATGCCGTCAGCACGCAAGCGCAAAGCATGCATAAGCATATGGTTGCCAGTATTTTCCGCAAAAATGTCATTTTCATGGCTTTCCTCAATGTTTTTCAGATGCAAATATCCGAAAAATCACAATATGCAAACGCTGTTTTTTTTCCTTGGCGTATTTATTTTTATGGTACTTTTGTATCATGAAAAACCTTCAAGGAATGAATTGTTCTATCGGGCTTGACATCGGAGGAACCAAATGCGCGCTCTCTATAGGGGGACGCAAAGGGGAATCCATTGACATACTGCATCGTGAGGAATTTCCGACCGCCGGTTTGCACTGGAGGGAAGTGCTGTATGAGTTCACGGAGCGGATTTCCCGCTTCCAGGCTGACTCCCCGGAGATTCGGATAGCGAACATCGGAATCAGCTGCGGAGGCCCTCTGGACTCCGCAAAAGGGGTCATACTGAGCCCGCCCAACCTTCCGGGCTGGGACGAAGTACCCATTGTATCCTTTTTCCGGGAACGTTTCGGCATACCCGTACACCTGCAGAACGACGCCAACGC
>DBVK01000089.1:6782-7239 GCA_002308135.1 Bacteroidales bacterium UBA1266 | reverse complement strand
GCGGGGCGCGGCACACGGAACATGGTGTTCATGACTTTCGGAACCGGACTCGGCGCCGGCATCATCATTGACGGCAAACTGTACGCCGGCGCCAATGATAACGCCGGTGAAATCGGACACATCCGGCTGGCTCCCGACGNNTCGGCTACAACAAGGAAGGCAGCGCCGAAGGATTCTGCTCCGGATCCGGTATTGCCCGGCTGGCCGTCATCCGTGCCAGGGAGCGCGGTTTGCCCATAGGCGCGCCCACGGCCAGGGAAATCTTTGCCAAAGTGCGGGAAGGGCATCCCTTTTTCACGGAAGTGTTCCGCGAATCCGCCGAAAAACTGGCGACGATACTGGCCTTCACCATAGACATTCTCAACCCGGAGGTCATCGCGCTGGGCGGTGTTTTCATGCGGAACGCCGATTTGTTCCTGCCGATCATCGAACCCATACTGGAGCGGGAGGCGCTGCC
>DBVK01000089.1:0-6733 GCA_002308135.1 Bacteroidales bacterium UBA1266 | reverse complement strand
GTCGGAGACTACGCGGCTTTAGCCGTTGCAACTATGGAATAACCATAAAACGAGACATGTACATATGAAAAAAAACACTGCTATCGGACCGGTTCTGGCCGGCTTCTTCGTAATGGGATTCTGCGACATCATCGGCACAGTGATGAACCAGGTGAAAGCCGAATGCGCCCTTGACGATGTGACAGCGGGCTTCCTGCCCTCCATGATTTTCGTCTGGTTTTTCCTGATTTCCATCCCCACCGGCATCCTCTGCGGGAAAATAGGACGGAAAAACACGGTGCTCCTTTCGCTGTGCATCACCATGTCCGCCATGTTCCTGCCGCTGTTCGCCAATGCGGAACGCTTTTGGATATACTTTGTGTCCTTCGCCTTATTAGGCATAGGCAACACCATCATCCAAGCGGCGCTGCCTGCGCTGATGTCCAATGTGGTCGCCTCCGACCAACTGACCAGCCGGATCTCCCTCGGCCAATTCGTGAAAGCCGTTTGCGCAGCATTAACTCCTGTGTTTGTATATGTTACAGCAACAAGTCTCGGCAACTGGAAACTGCTGTTCCCCTTGTACGGCCTGCTGACCGTTCTGGCCGCCCTTTGGCTGCTGCTGACCCGTATTCCGGACGAACGCCGCCTATCGGCGGAGCATATGCCCCAGCAAACCTCCTTCCTTTCCTGCCTTGCCATGCTGAAAAACCCCTTCGTGCTGGCCATGACTGTCGGCATACTGTTCTCCGTCGGAGCGGATGTCGGTTTTGCCGTCACCATTCCCGAATACCTGAAGCATGTGTATGAAGTGGACCTGGATCTGGCAGGCATGGGACCCACCGTGTATTTCATCGCCAAGACCATCGCTGCGGCTGTGGGAGCCGTCCTTTTCGCAAAGATTTCAGCGGCAAAATGTTTCCCCTGGTGCATGGCGATTGGACTGGCGGCAACGCTCGGCATCTTTTTCGCCCCCAACCCTACCTTGTTTCTGGTATGCGTGTTCATTGCGGCCCTGATGACAGCCAACAGCTTCGGCATGTGCATGGGACTCGCTTTAGACAGGGTGCCGGAAAAGGCCAACGAGATTTCCGCCCTCATGGTCATGGCCATTGTCGGCGGCGCTATAGTGACACCGGTGCTGGGGTTTGCCCAAAGCCGCTTCGGCGCCGGCGGGCTGGTGAGCGTGCTTTCCGTCTGCGTGGCGCTTCTCTTCTGTTTAGGTGTTTTCGCAACCAAATCGGCAAAAAAACATGCGTAAAAATCCCTTTATCCTGCTTTCCGCCCTGCTATGGGCAAGCGTCTCCTGCCAACACAAACCGGAGGTGCGGGACGAGTTCGCCATAGAAGACCCCATCACCACCTATTCCATCATCAAATCCGACAGCGGAAGCGGCATAGACGTGGTCAGCAAAACAGGGAACAATCCGCTGAAAGTGAGGGAATCCATTCGCACCTACCAGCTTCCGGAGCAAAGCTTTTCCGCCCGGAGGGACAAATTCTACAGCCTGTTGCAGCAATTGAAACAGCAGACGACCCAAGGGGAGGGCATACGCTACGAAGAGGTGGACTCCCTCAACTACCTGGCCATACATTACCTGAAACACCTGCTGGAAGACCCGAAAAGCCTGAAATACGGACTGCGCCACCCCATGCTGCGCACCTTGGCCTCCCAAGACGGCAGACTGAAGGTTTACGCCTGGGACGAGAACATCGCCCCAGGGCATCAAAGCTATATCAACGTATTCCAGTACCGCAGAGCGGATGACAGCCTGGAAGTCTCCTTCAACGAGGAAATCGACAATGCCAACGAACTCTATTTCCACACGGCCTGTATGGAGAAGATCCATGACGTGCAGTATACGGATTCTGCAGCACTGTATCTCATGGCTTTTTCCGGTTCCCAAGGCAGCGGTCACCTTTACCAGGGTTTCGGATGCATTTGCCTGCGGAACGGGCATTTCGACTTTTCCTATCCGCTCTTTGGGCGTCAGGCAAACTGCCTGCTGCAGCACTATACGGAAAACGATATTTTCCGGAAGAGCTATGCCCCCCGGACAAAGCAGCTGCACCTGTTTTATGTGAACGGGAAAACAGCGCACAGCGACACGACGGACAACACCTACGGTTTCGACGGCGCCTATTTCACCCCCAATGCATTCTGACATGAACGACTACCGGAAAATCGCCGCTTTGCTGAAACCCTATAAAGGAAGAATTTCCGGCATTTTGGTATTGAATGTGTTTGCCGTCTTCTTCTCCATTTTCTCCATTACCATGCTGGCTCCTTTCCTTTCCCTGATTTTCAATCCGGAAAGCAGGGTGACGGAAGCGCCGGCATGGAGTTACAGCTCCGACGCCTTACTGGGGGAAATGCAATACCTGCTCGGAAATATCGTGCAGCACAAAGGGGCCTCCGCTGCGTTGGCCATCACCATCGCCATTATCTTCGGGCTGTTTCTGCTGAAAAACCTCTTCACCTACCTTTCCATGCTGTGTGCGGTTCCCATGCGCACACGCATACTGAAAGACTTGCGGGACAGGTGCTTCCGCTTTTTCCTGACATCCCCCCTCTCCTTCTATGCCCAAGCCCGGAAAGGGGATGTGATGTCCCGCGCCATCAATGACATACAGGAAATTGACACTTCCATCCTGCAATACGTGCAGCAGCTGTTCAAGGAAACGCTGACCCTGTTGCTCTTCTTTGCCATGCTGCTGTTCATCAATTGGAAATTCACCCTCTTTGTGCTGCTGAGCCTTCCCCTGGCAGCGCTGCTGATCAGCCAGGTGCAGCGGCGGCTGAAACGCCATTCCATTACGGCCAAGCAGGCCGAAGGCCAGATGCTTTCCCTGACGGAAGAAAGCATCTACGGATTGCGCATCATCAAGGCTTTCAACAACATCCCCCTGCAGTCCGGACATTTCCGCGAAGAAAACGCGCGCTACACCCGCCTGCTCATCCGCATCAACCGCCTCAAGGACCTTTCCTCCCCACTGAGCGATTTCATCGGCATGTGCATGGTGGTCATCCTCCTGATTGCCGGGAGCTTTCTTGTGTCCAGCAACAGCAGCTTCCAGGCCGAGGTGTTCATCACCTACCTGGTGCTGTTCACCCAACTCATCAACCCCATCAAAACCATCGCGGACGCTTCCGCCAATTTCAAAAAAGGCTTCGCCTCCATGCAGCGCATTGAGGAACTGCTGCAACAGCCAACGGAAATTTCCGGAGACGGTGAAGACGCGGAAATCCCCCGTTTCGAGCGGGAAATCCGCATAGAGGAAGCAGACTTCTCCTATGAGGGTAAAACGGTGCTGCACCAGCTTTCGCTAAACCTTCCCAAAGGGAAGCACATCGGTTTGTGCGGCAGCTCCGGTTCCGGAAAAACCACCATTGCCGACCTGCTCCCCCGTTTTTACGACCTCCGTTCGGGGCGCATCACCATTGACGGGACCGACCTGCGCGATCTTCCGCTGGACGGGCTGCGTCGGCTGTTCAGCATCGTCTCCCAAGAGAGCATACTGTTCAACGACACCATTTTCAACAACATCGCCTTCGGCAAGCCCCATACCAGCGAAGCGGAAGTGTGGGCCACCGCCGAAGCCGCGCAAATCGCCGGATTCATACGCAGCCTGAAAGACGGCATGCAGACCGAAGTCGGAGACCGGGGACTCAAGCTTTCCGGCGGGCAGCGGCAGCGCATCAGCATCGCCAGAGCGTTTCTGAAAAACGCGCCCGTACTGATTCTGGACGAAGCCACCTCCGCTCTGGACACAGAATCGGAGAAACAGCTGCAAGAAGCCATACAGCGGCTGATGCAGGGGAAAACCACCCTGACCATCGCCCACCGGCTTTCCACCCTTTTTGAAGCCGACGAAATCGTGGTGCTGGAAAAGGGGCGCATTGTTGAAAAAGGCACCCACCAAAGCCTGATGCAACAACAGGGGGAATATTACCGCATGCTTCAACTGCAAGCCTTGGAATAACATGGGACAAGCGCATCTGGTGGTTCTTGCCGATTTCGGCCTGGCGGAGAGGGACATTGCGAAAACCTTGAAGGAAGTCCGGCTGCTGCAGTGGCGGCAATTTGCAGAAGACCCTTGCTTTCGCATGGGCTTCCCCATTTTTCCAGCGGAGGCGGAAACGCAGCTCGGCTATAGCAGACGCAATGCCGAAGGGGATACGCTGCTGGAATGGTGCGGCATACGCATCCGTCTCAGCCGCCACCTTATCCAATGCGACTTCCCCTGCCCTTTCAAAACATGGTGCGATTCCGAGCCCTTCCGTATCAGCATCAACCGTTTCCTCTGCACCCTGCTGCGGCCGTTCCTATGCACCGAAGCCTTGTTCCTCCCTTCCTTCTGGACAGTGGAGGATTACCGTTTCCAAAACGAATGGCAAAGGAAGCGCCTGTACCAGCTGCAAGCGAAAATCACCCAAAAGGAGAATTCCTTCAAGCGCAGCTGCCTCCACCTGCAGCATTGCTTGGGGGAAGCCGCTGAAGATTTCCGGGACAGCGGGAAACCCGCCTATTGGAAGCAAGCGTTTTTCGACATGGACAGCGGTCCGCTCCGCCTTACCGGGAAGCTGCCCGCTCCGCTCGAGACAACGGAACTGCTTGCCCTTGCGGAACAACTGACACGGGATGCCGTTTTCAGCTGCATGCCGCTCTGCCGCATCAACAGCTGCCCTTATACCGCTTACGACAAAAACAGCCCTTCGGCAGAACGCAGCTGCCGCCTACGACCTCATTTTGACCGGAAAAAACATCCCGATTTCGCGGCCGCTATCCGCATGGAGGGCGCAGCCGCATGGAATGCGCACTGTTATTTCGCCTTGGAGCTCCGCAGCGACCATTTCACGCTACAATTCGGGAAAACCATAGCCGAACTGCTCTATGGGAAACGAAAAGCGGACTTCCAGGCCATTGGGCGGTATTGGTGCGGACAACTCCAAGCCACCGAAGTCCTCCTGACCTCCGCCTACGCTTGGGAAGGATGCGACGAAGCCGCCGCTTACGCGGACAAGAAACGTTTCCTTGAAAACCGCTTCACCGCTTACGCTTCCGTGGAAGAGATCCCCTCCTGGACCTCCGCCTACGTATGCACCCGCTGATGAGACAAGCGCATTCCCGCGCCTGCACGCATCATATTCAAGAACAGCAAGGATTTGTAAGGCTTAAAACCGGACACCTACGCCAGCCTTGATCAGCGCATCCATGCCGAGATTGGTCTCCATCATGCCGAAAATCTTTTCGTTACCGGCACGCAGGCCGAAAGGCGTCACATTGACGGCAAACAGCGTCGTGGAATAGGCCGGTTTGTTGTTATCAAACAGAAAGGTAACCCCCAGCTCAACAGCCGAATACAGTTTCACATGTTTGCGGTTGAGGTAGGAGAACTGCACGCCCGGCATAATGGAAAGCGTAGTGGTATAATATTGTTTCACCAGCAGGTTATTTGTATCCGTCACCTTGGTGGACAAGCCTTCGTACACGAGTTTCAGCCCCGGACGGAACCAGGAGTTCACCTGATAGTGATAGTCCAGCCCATAGGTTCCGATGAAGTTCGTTTCGGTATTCTGATGACCGCCTATCGCATTGACCGTCCCTTCTATAATCACCTTGAACAAATCGAACACCGTGCCAAATCCCGAGGGGATGCCCACACTCGCGGAAATTTCATTCTTTGGCTCACCTCCGCCATTATCGGCAGGCATGTCCCTGCGGACTTCCGTGTCCTGTCCCCATGACCTGAAAGGCATCATCATTACGGCAAGGACGACAAACATTGCGATACGCATCATTTTCATAGCCGGATCTTTTTTTTGGGTTTCTGACCCCTTACCCGCTCAATCGGGCTTGGAATGCAACCGCAAAAGTACAACTTTTCCCGTTCTGTTCAGAAAAAAACATCCCCTTTTCTTTTTCTTAGCGGACTTCCGGCTTCCCTATCGGCTATTTTGGCTATCTTTGCATTTCCGGACGGCAGTCGGTCCGTAACACTTACTATAAAGACAACGCTCTCTAAACAAAAGCACTATGACAAACTTCAGCATTTGGGAAGTTCTTTTTCTGCTCTGCTTTGCGGTCAGCTGGCCCGTTTCCATCGCCAAATCATTGAAAACAAAGGTGGTAATCGGAAAAAGCCCGCTGTTCATGTCCCTGGTTATCCTGGGCTATCTCTTCGGAATCATACATAAGGCACGCTACAGCAATGACATTGTGATTTGGCTGTACGTGTTCAACGCCTCGCTGGTCGCCACCGACCTGGCGCTGTATTTCCGCTACATCGGACGCAACCGCCGCGAGCTCATGCAATCGTCCACAGAACAAACGGCTTCCCATGCCTAAGGAAAAACGCATGCAAAAAACGTTTATTGATTTATTCGCCGGCATAGGCGGCATCCGCATCCCCTTTGACGAAATGGGCTACCGCTGCGTATTCTCGTCGGAATGGGACAAAGCCGCCGCCAAGACCTACGCCGCGAACTTCGGGGAAACACCGGCTGGAGACATCACCCAAATCCCCAGTGAAAGCATTCCCGCCCATGATGTGCTGCTTGGCGGATTCCCTTGCCAGGCGTTCAGCATCATGGGCAAAAGGCAGGGCTTCGCCGACACACGCGGCACCCTGTTTTTTGAGATTGAACGCATACTGCAATACCGTCATCCCAGAGCGCTCCTGCTGGAGAATGTCCGGCAGCTGGTGTCACACGACGGCGGACGCACCTTCAAGGTGATTTTGCAGCGGCTGG
>DBVK01000061.1 GCA_002308135.1 Bacteroidales bacterium UBA1266 | reverse complement strand
CAGGGCCAGCTCCACGTGCAGCCGGCGGTTGTTGGATGTTTTGTAGCTTGTGTTGCATTTGCTGAACATATCCAGACAGGAAAGCAGGAAACCGACGTCCACATGCTGGATCTGTTTCAGGTATTGGTTGCGTATGTTTTCGCTGGTTTCCAGTAATTTCAGCGTCTCTTGGCTGCGGCATACCATCAGGTTGCGCAAATGCTCGCACATGCCGTCCAGAAAATGCTGTCCGTCAAAGCCTTTTTCAATGATATCGTTGTAGGCGAGCAGGGCTTGCGCCAATTCCCCTTCGTAGAGGTAGTCCGTCATGCGGAAATAATGCTCCAAATCGAGCACATTGAGGTTCTCAATGACTTTTTGGTAGGTGATGTCACCGGAGGTGTAGATCAGCGCCTGGTCGAAAATGGAAAGCGCGTCGCGCAGTCCTCCGTCGGCTTTCTGGGCGATGACCCTCAAGGCCTCCTCTTCAAAGCTGACGCCTTCCTGTTGGGCGACATGCATCAGGTGACGGGTGATGTCTTCTGTGCGTATGCGTTTGAAATCAAAAACCTGGCAGCGGGAAAGGATGGTGGGGAGAATCTTGTGCTTTTCCGTTGTGGCCAAAATGAATTTGGCATAGGCGGGCGGCTCCTCCAGGGTCTTCAGAAAGGCGTTGAAGGCCGCCTGGCTCAGCATNNTCCTCAATGGTCTTGAGCAGGGCGTTGAATGCGCTCTGGCTCAGCATGTGCACCTCGTCAATGATGTAAACCTTGTATTTGGCCCCTTGGGGCGGAATGCGCACCTGCTCCACCAGACTGCGTATGTCGTCCACGCTGTTGTTGGACGCGGCATCCAGCTCGAAAATGTTGAAAGAGGCGGAGGTGTTGAACGAACGGCAGGACTCGCATTCGTTGCAGGCTTCCCCTTCTGGCGTGCGGTGGGTGCAGTTGATGGTTTTAGCCAGGATGCGGGCGCAGGTGGTTTTCCCCACACCTCTTGGACCGCAAAACAGAAACGCTTGCGCCACATGATCCTGCATCACCGCATTTTTGAGGGTGGTGGCGATGGCATCCTGCCCGACCACGCTGGCAAAGGTGGCGGGACGGTATTTTCTTGCGGAAACAATGAATTCTCCCATGCTTGTAAAAAGTAAAAAAAACTGCCGAAGCGCTTCGGCAGTTTTCACATGTTCAGGCACACTGAATTACAGACCCAGTTGGGCTTTGTACGCGGTGGCGTCCATCAGCGCGTCGGCTTCCGAAGGATCGGTCATCTTGATTTTGATGATCCAGCCCTTGCCGTAAGGATCGTTGTTGATCAGCGCGGGGTCGGCTTCCAAAGCCTCGTTGAACTCCAGGATTTCACCACCGACCGGCATGAAGACCGGAGAAACGGTTTTCACCGCTTCGATGGAACCGAATTCCTCTTCTTTGTCCAGGGTTTCACCAACCGTGGTCACATCCACGAAGACAATGTCCCCTAACTCGTGCTGGGCGTAGTCGGAAATACCCACATACGCTTCACCACCTTCCGTGCGCAGCCATTCATGGTCAGCTGTATACTTCAGATTCTCTTTAATTTCCATATTGTTTTAGTTATAAAAAGTGTTAAAACGTTATTTTTGCAAAGGTAGGCAATTTTTCAATGTGTTTTTTTATTCTATCACAATTTTCTCTATGATTTTGCCCGTGTCCTGAATAAGGCATACAAAGTATACGCCGGGGCTCAGACGCTCGACAGGCAGCTCGATAAGGGTGCCGGAGATTGGCTGGCCGGCGACTTTTTGCCCTAAGGCGTTCCGGATTTCCACTTCACCGTTTCCTGTGGCCGTCTCGATGCGGAGAAACCCATGGGCGGGGTTGGGGTAGATGCGCATTCCTTTGCCGGCATGGGCGGGGACAGCGTCAGCCCGTTCCGTGGTGAAACTCATTTTTCCGCTGGTATAGGAGTTGTAGGTGTCGTCAGTCTGCACCATGACATAGGTCTGCACCTCGTAGGTGGTGTTGGACTCCAGATTGCGCAGCGTGGCACGGATGAGGTCTCCGGAGGAGGTGTCTGTAACCGTGGTGAAGGAGGAGGTGCCGCTTTTTTTGTATTGTATGGCTTTACGGATGATGGTTTCGGAGCAGGCTTTCTGAAGCCGGCCTGTAACTTGCGCCTCATGGGCGGTGATGTCCGTCACCGTATCCATGCGGGTGGTGGTGAAACCGCCGTCGAAACGTATGCTTTTGGTGTTGGCGAAGTTTCCGATTTCTTCCACATACCTCCACGTGTCGGCATTGGTGTCCAGGTATTGGAGGCGGAAGTTGTAGTCGGTGGTGAACAGGTTGTCCAGCTTGCCATGGAATACCAGGGGCGAGCTGAAACTGCTGCTGCCGGGAAGCGCTTGGCCCAAGCAGGAGATGGTGTCCAGTATGGCCACGTTCTCCGAAGTCTGGCCGTTTTGCAGCACGATGCGGAACTGTCCGTAAAAGGGCAGGTTGCCGTTATTCTCCACATTGACGCTGACGGTGAACGCCTCCCCGCAGGAGATGGTGTCGGCAGAGGGGAGAAGGTTGCTGAACATGACCAAATGGTGGCTGTTCAATTTGGTCGGTGGCATCAGCCCGAAAATGGCCGCCTGGTATCGGTTGAAGCCGTAGGCGCTGTCCATGAGGTAATAGCCGTCGTTGGAACCTCCCCAGCCCCAGTTGAAATGGTAAAAGCCCTGGTCGTCGTATCCGTCGCAGATGAAGGCGTGACCGCCCACATTTTCTTTGGAGGCGCTGAACAGCAGCGGGCGCCCGTTCTCCAGGTCAGCCCTGACCTTTTGTATCCACGTGGAGGGGATGAGGTAGCGGTAGGAACCTTCTGAAAGCACATAGCCGTAGTATTTGCGCAACACGTATTCCGCGCTGTATTCGCCTCCGGCCTGCTGCAGCACCCACGAACCGCTTCCGGAGGGGCTGTAGCCCATGGCGACACCTATGCCGCAGTCCGACATCAGCCTGGCCACCGCGTCCTTTTCGGTGAAGCTGGAGTTTTGTTCCAGCGCATTGGGCATATTGTTGAAGTTGTAATTAGCTGTGCTGTAATCTGTTTTAAGATAGCCGTATTTCTGGTGGGTGTAGGCGCAGGTCCCGTAGCCGTTTTTGGGCCATTCCCAGTAGCGGATGATCTGCGCCATGGCGGTGGCCACGCATCCGGTGACCGCTGTGGCGTACAAATCATAGTCGTAAGGGCAATACATATTGTAATAAGGACTCTGGTTCCAGGTGGTCTGGATCAGCGGACCCACCGACCGGGCGGCTTTTTGAACCGGCATCGGCTGGGNNTGGTCGGAGGCCAGCCTTTCCCATTGCGCTGCCGCTTCTGTGCGGACTTGTAGGGGCATACGCCCCAGCTCCACAATCCGCGACTGATAGCTGTCCAGCAGGTCGCGGGTGGCGTCAGGCAGTGTCTCCATGTGCAAAGCCGAGGTGGTGGAATAGGCCAGGATAGGGGCGGCCTGGTTGTTGGCGGAAACCAGGACAAAACCGTGCTCCCCGAAGGTGAAGGCATAAAACCCGTTCTCCCGGCTTCCATTCCATTGCGCGGAGGTGAATGCCAGG
>DBVK01000068.1:5396-7033 GCA_002308135.1 Bacteroidales bacterium UBA1266 | reverse complement strand
TGCCTATAATGTGTTCCGTTACCTTCAGGATTTCAACCGCATATATGCGCAACTGCAGGCGGAGGGCAAGACCGCCATCCTATGCGGAGGCAGCGGCATGTATGTGGAGGCTGTGCTGAAAAACTACGCCCTGCAGGAGACGCCGCGCAACGAGCCCCTAAGACAGCAGCTGGCGGACAAAAGCATGGAAGAGCTTACGGAGCTGTTAAAACACTTTATCCGCCTGCACAACCACACCGACACCGAAACCAGGGAAAGACTGCTGCGGGCCATAGAAATCCAGGTGTATGCAAAAGAAAACGGCATCACCCAAACGGATGAGCGGAAAGAGCACCTGCTGTTCTATGTGGCCTTCCCCAGGGAGGTGCTGCGGGAACGCATCACCAGGCGGCTGCATTCCCGGCTGCAAGCGGGCATGGTGGAAGAGGTGGAGGCACTGCTCCGTCAGGGGCTGAAACCGGAGCAGCTGACCTATTACGGATTGGAATACAAATGGATTACGCTATACCTGTGCGGTGACATTGCGTACGATGAAATGGTCGCAAAACTCAATACCGCCATCCACCAGTTCGCCAAGCGGCAGGAAACATGGTTCCGGCACATGGAGAAAAACGGCTTCACCCTGCACCGCATTGACGGCTGCCTGGATTTGGAAGGCAAAGTGGAGATGGTGATGCGCAAACTTGACGAATACAACAAAAAAGGTATATGAAAAAATGTTTTTTGTTAGTGCTGGCATACGCCTTCAACTTCACATTGCAGGCGCAGAAATCCATTGATGTCGGCAGCGGTCTTGAGGTGCTGCACTTCCACGCTCCTTGGGACGGCTTGGACAACAACAACCGCTTCGGCTGCCACCGTATCGGCGGTATTTTCCACTTTTGGTTTGAAGTGGCAGACTCTACCCTCACCCTTACCGAACCATTCGCCACGGAGGCGGATGTGGAGCCGGAGGACCGTGTGGAGCTATTCTTCTCACCCAAGCGCAACATGCGTGAATACTACTGCGCGGAAATAGACCCTAAGGGACGTGTGCTGGACTATAAGGCAAACTATTACCGCCAGTTTGACTACAGCTGGAATTTCAAGACATTGGTTGTTCATGCGCAGATAACCCCATGGGGCTACCGGATTAAAGGCAGCATACTGTGCGAAGAGCTGGAGCGCACACTCGGCTGTGACCTTCAGAACGGCTTCTGGATGGGCATTTTCCAGGATGACTTCAAAAAGGACGGAAGTGTGCACTGGTATTCATTTATCCGAACATCCGACAAGGAGCCGGACTTCCACAAACCGGGCGTGCTGTTCCGCTGCACCATGAACGAAAGGCCCGAATACCGCGGCGTAGTGGTTTATCCGAACGATATCACCTCGGTCGGTCTGAAGGAATGGGAAAGACGCATACGGCAGAGCAGAATCAACCTGATAGGGCTGCATGCCGCCACCTCCAACGACCCGTTGGACACGTTGGAGGCCTTTGTCAAAAGCCGCACCGGCAAGAAATTTCTGCGGCTCTGCCGGAGGAACGGCGTTAAGGTCGAGTACGAACTGCACGCGCTGCAGCACCTGCTGCCACGCGAACTCTTTGCCACGCATCCGGAGTATTTCCGTATGGACAGCAACGGGCAGCGGATAGC
>DBVK01000068.1:4662-5375 GCA_002308135.1 Bacteroidales bacterium UBA1266 | reverse complement strand
ACTGGAAGCCATGCTGCGCTGGATGAAGCCTACCACACACCGGTACTTTTTCTGGCCGGACGACAAGCAGGGGAAATTCTGCCACTGTGAAAAATGCCGGCAGTACTCCCCTTCGGAACAGTCGCTACTGTACGAAAAACGGCTGCTTGCCATGCTACGTGAATACGACCGTAAGGCGACACTCGCCCACCTCGCCTACCATCAGACGCAGCCCGCTCCTGTAAAGGTGCAGGCAACGGAAGGAATCTTCCTGGAATTCGCCCCCATCCTCCGGGACTACGCCTATCCTTTGGACAGCACCTCCACACGGCACCTGCAGGAAAACCTGCTGGCCTTTCCGCCATACTCGCAGCACATTCTGGAATACTGGCTGGACGAATCGATGTACGCCCGCTGGAAACGGCATGCGCTGGTACCGCTGCCATTCAATCCTGATCAATGCCGGCGCGACATTTTGAACTACCGGGACAATGGGGCCGCCTCCATCACCTGCTTCGCAACATGGCTCAATGGGGAATATATCCGCCAATACGGCAGCACTGAGGAAATCTTCACCAAGTATGGGAACTGCCATGCAAAGTGAATGAATATCGCGATTTGCCCCCACCGTGTATATAATAAGCGATAGACCTGACCACAAACCGGCCGGTTCTCCGCAAAGAAGCAACCACATCAGTACATAATCATCACCGACGGCAGAATCTTGTCCACAA
>DBVK01000068.1:4281-4622 GCA_002308135.1 Bacteroidales bacterium UBA1266 | reverse complement strand
TGCTTGCACACAGGCATGGTTTTGGCTTTCGGGTGATACAATTTTGGCATGTGGAACCTGCTTTCAGGCAGCATTCCCGCACGACAGGACAATTCCGCCACCTCGCGTTTGAGTTTCCGTAAATATTCCAGGGCGTGTCCAAAACTTCCTATCTCGATGAGCCAGTTCCGAAGCAATATGAGGTCAATCTCAGCTTCGGGATCATACTCAACAAGATACTCCCTCATAAAGCTTCTTCTGCTCCTTTTCCAGTTCCGCCTCCAATTTCTGCCAGAGCTCTCCAATGGGTCGATGAACCTTCCCCCGGTTGGGATTGCGCAAATCCCGCTCAATGGAGGCCT
>DBVK01000068.1:550-4178 GCA_002308135.1 Bacteroidales bacterium UBA1266 | reverse complement strand
CAAAAAAACGGACAGGGGAAGCGGCGGGACTGAAAAAACATCAATACGTGACCAGCACCGACGGCAGAATCTTGTCCACAACGGCGTAATCCCCTTCAATGTGGAAAATCACGGTCAGTTTTTGCTTGCACACAGGCATGGTTTTGGCCTTCGGATGATAGTGCAGCGGCATCCTATATCGGCTTGGAGGCAACACCCCGGCAAGAAACTCCAAACTTTCAATTTCATTGCGCAACCTTTGCAGATAGCGTATGGCGAAATCAGTTGTGGTCTGCTTCGCGATGAACTCTCCTAACTCATTGAAATATGTATCTGCATCGGCGCGGTAAAGGACCTTATACCTTTTCATAGTGGCGTAACACTGCATTGGTCAGTTTACCCCAAAACTCATCACCGGAGATATACTTCCGAGGCTTGCCCTCGGCAATTTCGCGCAAATCCCGCTCAATGGAGGCCTCCCATAAGGCACGCTCCTCCGGAGTCAAATCGTCTTCAATTTCAACGGCATTCATTTTTTTCATTTTTTGTTGGTCCATTGATGTTATGTTTTAATATTACGATTGCAAAAGTAGCAAAAAAACGGACAGGGGAAGCGGCGCAGAAAAAAAACATACGAAAAGCGCAATGGAGAGTCTCCATCGCGCTTGTTTGTCCTTTCAACATAGGGTTAATGCCGTATAATCAGTTTTTCTGTATAACAACCCTGAGGCGTGACGCAGGTCAGGAAATAAAGCCCAGCCGGTAAACTTTTTGTATCTATGATGACGGCATTCTGTACATTGGTGCAGCTTAACAGCAGCCTTCCCACAGCATCCCGGAAAGAGACTGCCGCCCTCCCCTCCTGCCGGAGCTCCACACAAACCTGACCATCCGCCGGATTAGGGTAAGTTCGAATCGGACTGGCATCGCTGCTGCGCACCCCAAGGGACTGGTCCAGTACCGCCACCCCCGACAAATCGAATCCGCTGGAATAAAAGGGTGTAGGATAAGGATCATTGATAATGTTTCCATTGGCATCGTAAGAGGCGTAAGCGGAATCAATGGTACCTATCACGTCCACCATGCGCACATGGGTAATCCGGTATATATCCAAACCCGCACTGTCCTTTAACTCCTCCAAATCAAAAGGCGTTCCATAGCCCACACGGTACTTGCCCGCCAGGTTATGCAACTTGGTCGCGTCCACCTTTCCGCTGCCAGAGACCTGCACATCCGCCGGGGTGTTGGAAACGGCTGGAAAGCGAACAAAACGTTCCCCATCGGAACTGACCTCCACAAAAGCCAGTTCAAGGAAAGTATCGTTCAGGCCGTTCTCAAAAACCGCGAAATCATAACCTGGCCCGTCTGTAATGGGGACAGCAAAGGTAACGGTAGCCACACCGCTATCTCCCAGACTCACCACATGGGTGGTGGTGGAAAGCGTGGCCGGTCCTATGGCATCCGTATCATTACCGTAACTGGTGCGCTTCCTGTTTTTGGCGATATCGTAATACCCCCGCTGCACCTGGCAATCCACGGCCCATGCCACAATCCGCTTATCATCAAAGCGGACAGCCTGACAGTCCTCGCTGCCGACTATGCCGTCGTATTGGGCAAAGCCGGCAGTGAGCACACTGACAAATAGAAAAGTAAGGCAGAAACACCTACGCTTCATTATCGGACTTGGAATTTACGAATAGCGGCAGCATTCCCGCTTTGCAGACGGAGAAGGTACATGCCTGCGGCCAAACCGCTCACATCCATACGGCAGTCGCCATTAATGTGCAGCTGTTTCACTATTCTTCCCTGCATGTCCGCAAGGATAAGCGTTGCCTGCTGCATTTCAGCACAACGGATCTGCACATAGTCACTGGCAGGATTGGGATAGACTTCCATCTGCATCTCCCTGATTTCCACTATTGCTTCAGGTGCATCCACAGGCATCACAGTGGTTGTCCACACATACATATAGTTCGTAGTATCCGTGATGATACCGGCTGATTCATCGCCGAATTTCACAAAATCCCCGTCAAACACGTATTGGCCGTCCGCATAATTCATGGCGGTCAAACCGTTCACATTGTACATCCAATAGTATCCGGCAAGCTTCAGCGTGTCTCCGGCGGATGTGACAAAATGGAGGTCTTTAATCACAATATGGCCTCCCCTGACAGGCATGGTATCATAGCTGAAACGGCTGTCAGCTGCCCTTATAGCTTCCATGACATCCGTAACCGTAACACTGTCCTCATGGAAGCGGAACCCCCAGGCCAGCGCTGTATCCGGATTGTTCCAGTTCACTGCGAAAATCACCTCATGGCTTCCTTCCCCAACCCAGTATTTGATTGGGCTGGCCTCAATCGTAGCCTCTTTGGGATCCGGATCGTTCACCGGCGTAATGGCCGTGGTCCACACATACCAGAAGGTGTTCGAATCTTTCAGTATGCCAACGGATTCGTCGCCGATTTTCACGAAATCATTGTCCTTTACATACTGGGAAGCGATGCCGTTTGCGGCACCCACGCCGTTCACATTGATCATCCAGTAATAACCCGCCAGTTTCAGGGTGTCGCCAGCGGAGGTCACGAACCACAGGTCGTTCAAATAGGGTCCGTAAGCACCGATGGAGGTATCATACGAAAAACGCTGGTCGGCTTTTGCCAGCGCATCCATGACGGCAAACACGGTAACGCTGTCCTCGCTGAAACGGAAACCCCAGGCCAAAGCCGTGTCAGGATCCGCCCAGTTCGCGGCGAAAATCACAGAGTGGCTGCCCTCGCCCACCCAGTATTTGATCTGGCTGGCTTCCATCGTGGCCTCCACGGTGTCCGTGCCAAGCACGTCCCGCACCGAACGCACGGAAGCGAAATTCGGGTGCGTCTGCGCAAACAGACTTGTACTCATCAAGGTAATCAGTACCGCATAAAAAAATTTTTTCATCTCGTGTTTTTTTAAATTAATACTAAGTTTCCGTCTCCTGCTGAAAACCGCAAAGAAAAAGGGAATGGTGAACGTGGGGGGGGCGCTCCCCTGGTTTCTCCGGCTTTTTCCTCGAAAGCTTTCAAAAATGAATCAGGCAGGTCTTCTGACTTACCCCAGGTTCCGGCGACCTTCCCATCAGGCATGGAACCTGACAGTGGTTTTTCACCAACCCTTAGCGGGGCTTACAGCAGCGGGACTGTTCCGGATTCGCACCGGATTCCCTTTTCATACCTTTCCCCATCCGGGGAAAAGGTAACCGAATTCAAATGCAAAAGTAGCTATTTTTCCTATAGGTTTGACCATTGTGCTGTTTTTTTTCCTAAAAAAAGAATAGCCGACACTGTTTCCCTCCTTGTAAAACAATTTCCTTTTTTTTTCGTTATATTCAAAATCCATCCTATAAAATAATGAAAAAACCTCTGGGAAAAACCACCCTCGATGTGTTAGCGGTGCGCATAACCGCAATACGCAAAGCCGATTACCGCGATTTGCAGGAGAAGTATGAAAACCCCATCAACCATGCCTGCGACATACGGGAAGGGGATGTGTGGGTTTCCCGTAAGGGGGAAAGGCCCGAAGGCTTTTGCGAGAGCGCCTGGGAAAGTGTAAGGCCTTTTGTCACCGAATTGGCTGCAGGTCGAGGCAATTTCTACGACGGATGGATGAA
>DBVK01000068.1:0-503 GCA_002308135.1 Bacteroidales bacterium UBA1266 | reverse complement strand
CGTCCGGTGAGCTTTCTGCTGGAAGCCCTAGCGGATCAGGAGACGCAGCGTTTATGAAAAGACATTGGAACAACTGAACAACAAAATACCATGCACATGAAAAAAACAGTAATGCTGTTCGCCTTTCTCTTCGGCTTGGGATGTCTTAGCGCCCAACACCGTACGATACTATATGACAGCACCACGGTGGTGATGGAGGAGTCGGGGCTGAGCCATGTGACCCACCATGAGCGCATCCGCGCCAACGATTACACCGGCTGCCGCGAACTGGCCACGCTGAAGGTGGATTACGATCCGCAATCCGCCTACGTGGAGTTCCGCAGCGTGACGGTGCACCATGCCAAAGGCGGCAGTGATACATTGCCGCTGAAAGTCTATGACTATGTGGCACCGGCGCGGCTCATCTACTGGGGCGCTTCCCAGAAGATGGTGGAGATCGGCCACCTGGATCCGGGTGACGAGGTGGAATACACCACCTACCGCAAGGGCTTCACCTATGCCCT
>DBVK01000182.1:5991-6198 GCA_002308135.1 Bacteroidales bacterium UBA1266 | reverse complement strand
CTTTGGTATCCAACACTTACACCCGATGGGGTTGACATGGATTTTGACACGTTTGTCCGTAGAGATGAGCGAACTGCCAGGCCCGGGAGAGAAACTGTGGTTCGAGACATGGATTGAAAGCAATGTACATATGCTCAGCACACGTAATTTCCGCATCTATGCCGGAGAAGACAAGCATCCTATCGGTCAATGCAAGAGCGTGTGGGC
>DBVK01000182.1:3563-5984 GCA_002308135.1 Bacteroidales bacterium UBA1266 | reverse complement strand
GAGAAACGCGAGATAGTCAATTGTTTCGACAATCCTATCTTCGAAGGAGCAGTGGACGGCGAAGTGCTGGAGATGAACCGCGTACGTATGACCACTATACCCGAGCCGACCGCTATCGTGCCGCACAAGGTATGTTATTCCGACCTCGACTACAACCGCCATTGCAATAGTTGCAAGTATCTGGAGGCAATGCTGAATGCCTATCGCCCGGACTACTACAACAAATCCGTGCGTCTGGACATCAACTATCAGAAAGAGGTTACCGAGGGCGACGAACTGCAAACGCTCTACCTGATTGCCAACGATGGCATTCAATACCAGCAGAAGAACGAGCACGGAGAAACCAGCTGCTCAGCCAAGATAACAATTAACGGCTAAGGCTAAACAAAGACAAATTATGGAAATTCAGGAGAACAATACAATGCTGAAGCGTCCGGCTGAGCTGGAGTGCGATGTTGTTCGTTTTCAGAATCAGAAGGACAAATGGATCGCCTTCGTTGGTCTGCTGGACGGACGGCCGTATGAGATCTTCACCGGTCTGGCTGATGATGAGGTAGGTATTGCGTTGCCCAAATCGGTCACTAAAGGCAAGATTATCAAGGTAACACGAGAAGACGGCAGCCATCAGTATGACTTCCAGTTTGTCAACACGCGTGGATTCAAGACCACAGTTGAAGGACTGAGCTACAAGTTCGACCGCGAGTACTGGAACTACGCCAAACTGATTTCCGGTATTTTGCGCCACGGCATGCCACTGCCCAATGTGGTCAATCTGGTGGACAAGCTGCGTTTTGACGACGACACCATCATGACATGGAAAAACGGTGTGACCCGTGCGCTCAAACGCTACATCAAGGAAGGCACCAAAGTGAAACAGGCCTGCCCGGAATGCGGACAGCACACCCTGGCCTACAAGGACGGTTGCGTGTCCTGCATGAACTGCGGTTATTCCAAATGCAGCTAACATGGACACCACCGGCATTCCCTTCCGTTATTCCTACCCCATCCAAATCCGCCTGAGCGATTTGGATCCCCTTGGCCATGTCAACAATGGGGTGCAGTTTTTCTATTATGACCTGGGGCGCATCCATTACCTGGAAACCATACATGGAGGCCCCATTTCCTGGACAGAAATAGACATGGTGGTAGTGCACACAGCCTGCGATTTCATCCGGTCCATACGCGATCAGGAGCACATCTGCGTGCAGACCAGGACCACCGCCTTGGGGAACAAGAGCGTCCGCATGCTGCAGCGCATCATCAACACCGACACCCAGGAGGTGAAAAGCACCTGCGTCACCGTCCTTTCCGGTTTTGACCGAGCCCATGACTGCTCCAAACCCATTGACGAAACCTTCAAACAAAAGGCCAGGGAATTCGAGCACGACCCGCTTACGCCTGAAAAACCATGACCGGCATACTGCTTTTCGGAAAACAGCTCCTCGGCCCTACAGCGCCGCTGCAGGCCATGATGGACACCCTGCGGCGTGACGATATCCGCTTGTGGGTGTACCGCCCCTTTTTCGAACAGCTCAAGGACGGCATACGTTTCCCGGAAAACTGCTGCGTATTGGACGAAACCATCCAGCTTCCGCCGGAAATCAACTGCGTGTTCACCATAGGCGGCGACGGCACCTTTTTGGATGCGCTTCCTTTGGTGCAAGGCAGCCGTCTTCCGCTATTCGGCATCAACACCGGACGCTTGGGATTCCTTTCCAACACCAGCATACGGGATTTCAAGGAAGCTTTGGAAGCCGTACTGCATCAGGATTTCACCCTGGAGAAACGCATGCTGCTGCATGTGGACCATCCCTGCTGCAGGCATCTTCCCTGGGCGTTGAACGATGTGTGCATCCAGCGCGACGGAAGCAACGGCATGATCACCCTTGACGTTTATGTGGACGACGAACACCTGAACACCTATTGGTGCGACGGACTGATCATCGCCACACCCACCGGCTCCACCGCCTATTCCCTAGGCTGCGGAGGCCCCATACTCACCCCTGACGCCAACGCCTTTGTGCTGACCCCCATCGCCTCCCACACCCTGACCGTGCGCCCCATCGTCCTTTCAGGGGAAAGCCGCATCCACGTGGAAGTGGGCACACGTTCCGACAGTTATGTCATCAACATGGATTCCAACACCTATACGGTGCGCCAGCCTTTGCAGCTGGACATCCGCAAGGAGAAATTCAGCGTGGAGCTGATGCGACTGAATGGGCAGTCTTTTTACAAAACCCTTAGGGACAAATTGATGTGGGGTCTGGACCGTCGCAATTGACATGGATTTTGAAGCGAAGATAGAATTCACCCGCATTCGGGAAATATTACGCACCTACTGCCTTTCCCCGCTCAGCCACAGCCACGTGGACCAGATCCGCTTTTCCGCGGAGTGGGAGGAGGTTGTCCAGTGGCAGGAGG
>DBVK01000182.1:2685-3476 GCA_002308135.1 Bacteroidales bacterium UBA1266 | reverse complement strand
AGAAAGCCGCATCGCATTGGAGTCGCTCTGCGAACTCAAAGCCGCCCTGGAGACCATGCAGGAAGTGCTGGTGTTTTTCCGGGTGGAAGGGGGAAAGGAGGAGAACCGCTTCCCCCGTCTCTGCGCCTTGTGCTCCGACGTAAGGGTGTCCAATGACTTTCTCCGCTCCGTCGCCGCCGTGGTGGACGAGAAAGGACGCATCCGCGATTCGGCCTCGCCGGCGCTGCAGCAGACCCGGCAGCAGATACACCGCATCGAGCGCGATATGGAGAAAAACCTCCGGAAAATGATGGTGCAGGCCAAACAGGATCACCTGATGGAGCAGGATGCCGAAATGACCATACGCAACGGCAGNNCCTGCCGGTTCCGGCCGCGCACAAACGCCGCATCAAAGGTTTCATCCACGACGAGTCCTCCACCGGACAAACGGTGTTCATCGAGCCACAGGAAGTGTTTGAGGCCAACAATGACCTGCGCGACCTGCAATTGACGGAACAACGTGAGATACAGCGCATACTATCCGAACTGACCGATGCGCTCCGGCCCCTCATCCCGGATATACTCTCCGCCTACCTTTTGTTAGGCTACCTGGATTTTGTGCGGGCCAAAGCCAAATTCGCCCTTGACACGCACAGTGTCAAGCCTTTGCTTTGCAACCAGCCGCTGCTCCGTTGGGAAAAGGCGCGTCATCCGCTGCTATTCCTGGCCTTGCAACGCCAGCACAAGGAAGTGGTTCCCCTGGACATCACCCTGGAAGGGGATCGGCGCATCCTCATCATCTCCGGCCCCAA
>DBVK01000182.1:0-2607 GCA_002308135.1 Bacteroidales bacterium UBA1266 | reverse complement strand
GGATATCGGTGACGAACAGTCCATTGAGAATGATTTGAGCACCTACAGCTCCCATTTGAAAAACATGGATGAAATTGTCAGGGAATGCGATGCCGAATCCCTTTTCCTGATTGACGAACTCGGTGGCGGCACCGACCCCCAATACGGCGGGGCCATTGCCGAAGCCACCCTGGAACATCTTTCCCGCCAACAGGCCATTGGCGTGGTCACCACCCATTTCGGCAACCTGAAAACCATGGCAGACACCGTGCCCGGCATCATCAACGGCGCCATGTTGTTTGACAAGGACAGGATGCAGCCGCTCTTCCGCCTGCAAACCGGCAAGGCCGGCAGCTCCTTCACCTTTGACATCGCCGGGAAAATCGGATTCTCTCCGGACATCATCGCCGCCGCCAAGGCAAAAATCGGCACCACCCAACTCGATTACGAAGCCCTGCTGCAGAAAGTGGAGCTGGAGAAAATCGCCTTGGAAAACGAACGCAAAATGTGCGCCGCCATGGACAGCCAGCTGGCCGAACTCATCGCCCAGCAGCAGCAGACCAACGACAGCCTGATGGCGCAGCGGCACGAACTCATGAAAAAAGCCAAACAGGAAGCGGAAAGCCTGCTGGAAAACGCCAACAAAATCATAGAGAAAACCGTCAGGGAAATCAAAGCGAAGCACGCGGAAAAGAATCAGGTCCGCACACTGCGGGAAAATATCCAGACCTTCCGGGAGCAAGTGAAGGAAACGCCGCTCCCTCCCGCTCCGAAAAAGAAAACCCCTGTGCCCCAAAGCCTCCCCGACACTTCCCCGCTTGCCGTCGGCGACCACGTGATCATCAACGAAAGCGGAACCGTCGGACAGCTTATTGAACGCAAGGGAGAGGACATTGTGGTGTCCTTCCAATCCGTCCTCTTCCGCACCACCGTGGACAAAGTGAGCAAAACCAAGCAGAAGCCGCCACAGGCGGGCGGCAAACGAAGCGCGGAGGAAATGGCCTTTTACACTGAAATGAACCGCAAAGCCTCCCAATTCCATTTGGAGCTGGATATACGGGGGATGCGTGCGCAAGAGGCGGAGGAGGCCTTGGAAAACTACCTGGACGACGCCCTGCTGCTGCACATCCGCGAAGTGCGCATCATCCACGGCAAAGGGGACGGCATTCTGCGGAAGGTGGTGCGCGAATGCCTCGCCAGGGACAGAAACGTGAAATCCTTCCGGGACGAAGCCATGGAACGCGGCGGTTACGGAGCCACTGTCGTGGAGCTGTAGGTCACACTCCCGCCGCCCTTGCAGCCCCCTGCGCTTGAAACAAAAAAAAAGCGGAGACCTTTGCCTCCGCTTTTATTGTGTTCCTGAAACCTCAAGAAAGCAGGCGATCCTTATAAAACGCCTTTGTCGTAAGCATGCTGCAACGCACCCAACACACCGTGTTTGTTGATGTACTTGATGCCCTTGGCCGACACTTTCAACACAACCCATTCGTCCGTTTCAGGAATGTAGAATTTCTTCTCCTGCAAATTGGGGACGAATCTGCGTTTGGTCTTTATATGGGAATGCGACACATTGTTTCCTCTCATCGGCTTTTTCCCTGTAATCATGCAATACTTTGACATTTCTCTCGAATTTTTAGATGTTCCTTAACTTCTTTTCCCTTCCAATTAGGAGCTGCAAAAGTACTAACTTTTCCAATACGAGCGCACAAAATTCCGAAAAATATTTCACGTTCGCTTTCCCACTTGGCTTTCTTATCGTTAGCATTCTTTTTATCGGTCAGAAGCCGCGGACATTTCAGCAAAATAGGCATAGAAATACGGAATGGTCTCTATTCCTTTGAAAAATTGCTGCAAAGGATAGTTCTCGTTCGGGGCGTGAATGTCATCGCTGCCCAAACCGAATCCCATCAGTATGCTCTTAATGCCCAGAATTTTCTCAAATCCGGCCACAATGGGGATGGAACCGCCGCTGCGCGTCGGGATGGGGCGTTTGCCGTAGGTTTCGGTCATGGCCTTTTCCGCCGCACGATAGGCCGCCATCTCCAGCGGAGACACATAGGCCGCACCGCCGTGGCTGGGAGTCACCTGAACGCGCACGCCTTCGGGAGCCGCCGCCTCAAAATACGTCTGGAACATACGGCTGATTTTCTGGAAATCCTGATTGGCCACCAGACGGGTGGAAATTTTGGCGTAAGCCTTGGAGGGCAGCACGGTTTTGGAGCCCTCTCCGGTATGACCGCCCCAAATGCCGCATACATCCAGGCAAGGACGGATTCCGGTGCGCTCTTTCGTGCTGAAGCCTTTTTCACCGCATACCGCGTCAATGTCAAGCTCGCGCTTGTAGGCCTCCTCGTCGAAAGGGGCCTGGGCCATCAGAGCACGCTCTTCGTCGCTGATCACCAGCACATCATCGTAAAATCCGGGGATGGTGATGTGGTAATCGGCATCGTGCAACCCGGCAATCATACGGCACAAAGCGTTGATGGGGTTGGCCACCGCACCGCCGTAAATGCCGCTGTGCAGGTCGTGATTGGCTCCCGTCACCTCCACATCCCAATAGCAGAGCCCACGCAGTCCGGAAGTGATGGACGGCACATCCGCCGCAATCATGCTGGTGTCGCTCACCAG
>DBVK01000028.1:8208-11406 GCA_002308135.1 Bacteroidales bacterium UBA1266 | reverse complement strand
TGGGTGTCGTATGTGTGGGCCAACGACAAATGGTCGTTCAACATCTATGACGGATTGCGCTATTCCTACAAGGAGAACGGATCGGAAGGCTATGCCGTCCACCGCAGGGATGCCGCTTCGGGCACAGGTTTTGACACCACCTCTTTGGAATCCTATCGCTCGAATTCGGAAAACCGCAGCTATTCCAATTTCTTTTCCACCCATGCCAATTACACCGTGGATTCCATGACGGAAATCTCCATGAATATGTCGCTGAACGTGTCGGAAAACCTGTCTGTCTCCTCCCGCTCGGAAACCAGGGATGAAAGCTTTCTGGCGGGTAACAGGTACGAATACCTGACCGAAAGGGACAATGAATCCCGCTCCATTTGGGGTTCTTTAGGGGCGGACNNTGCCGTAAATTCGACCGCAAGGGGCACAACCTGCGGTTCTCCGTTAACGCCAACCTGAACGACAACAGGAGCGGCAACTACTATCTCCGCGATTACAGCACGCTATACAATGACTTGGACCAGAACAAATACTATGCTTCCCATACCTCATCCTGGAATACGGGCTTCAGGGCAAGATACAACCGCCCCTACAGCAAAAACGGGGAGCTTTCCTACGGTCTGGACGCGAACCTGAGCCAGGGATCCACCCGCTACGATCCGCTCATGTACGATTCCCTTACGGCCGGATACACCATTACAGACACCTTGCGGCAATACATTTCCGCCTACAGCAGCCAGTCGGCCGGCGGAGACGTCACCTGGACGCGGCGTTTCGGGAGTTTCACCATGCAATTGGGCATGGGGCTGCAATACAAAGCCGATAGCCGCAGCTATGAAAACATGGTCTTCCCGGACGACACCACCTACCGTTTCCTGATAGGTAACCCTACTGTCCACTTGAGTTACCGCACGCCCTCCATGCACAATTTCAACCTGAGCTACACCTTGCGATCCCATACACCGGACGCGTCTTCCATGACCACTTTCCGCAACTACGGGGAAGACAGCTACAGCGTGGGTAACCGTAAGCTGACCACCTCCTTCACCCACAATGCCGAGGCCGGATGGACCAAATTCTTCAACCGTTTTGGCTCTGTGGGGGTGGATGCCTATGGGCGTTTCTCCACCCGTGAGATTTCCACCATCTCCGATGTGACGGAGGAAGCCGACCCCTACATCGGTCGTATTGTCAGTTATTCCATGCCTTATAATATGGGATCCACCTACCGTTATGGCAGTTATATCCATGCCACCTACAGTCCGAGCGGCTTTTTCAACCTGCGTTTCCATACCAATGTTTACCATGCGGTATACGATATGGATTACGCCAAACTAGGCAAGCATGTGCATGCCGAGAGCACCAGTTACACCCTGAGACTGAACGCATGGGCGAAACTGTACAACCGCTATCAGATCCATGCCTCCGCCCGTTACGCTTCCCCGACCAGGACCCTCTTTTCGGAAAGCAAAGCCACATATTCCGTCAATTGCGGCCTGCGTTCCGACTTCTTCAACCGGAAAATGTCCGTTTATGTCAATGTGCAGGATATTTTCAATTGGGGCAAAAAAGTGGGCAGCAGCAGCGGTTCCACCAATCCTTACTACCTGAGTTACAATACGAACAAAACCATAAACAGCCGTTATGTCAGCGCCGGTCTGACCTTCCGCTTCGGAAAGATGGAACTGGAGCGCAAAGCGGCGCAGGAAGGGGACACATCTGAGTGATAATAATGTAAGTAATTGGTAATAAATCAGGTAAGTGCTTATTAAAAAATAATTTCCAAAAACAAAGGAGTATAGGTTCATTTTATGTACCTTTGCACGGATTGAATATTAATTTTTTTCGGTTTTAAAATGCCTAAAAAAGCAAAACTTGACCTACATAAGCCACTGAAGGAGATTTTCGGTTTCGACCATTTCAAGGAGCGACAGGAGGAAATTATCGAATGCGTGATGGGAGGCAAAGACTGCTTTGTCATTATGCCGACCGGTGGCGGGAAATCCTTGTGTTACCAGTTGCCGGCCATGCTGATGGAAGGCACAGCCATCATCATATCCCCGCTTATCGCCCTGATGAAGAACCAGGTGGATTCCGTGCGCAATTTCACCAGCGAGGAATCCTCGGCGCACGTGTACAATTCTTCCCTTTCCCGTCCGGAAATGCGTACGGTGCGGGAAGATGTGCTGGCTGGAAAGACGAAAATGCTTTACATGGCGCCGGAATCCCTTATCAAAAAGGAGAATGTCAGTATGCTGCAGCAGATCCGGATCTCCTTTTTCGCGATAGACGAAGCGCATTGCATTTCCGAGTGGGGGCATGATTTCCGTCCGGAATACCGGAAAATCCGGGATATTATCGACAACATCGGCCAAAAGGTGCCGGTGATGGCTTTGACGGCCACCGCCACCCCTAAAGTCCGTATTGACATACAGAAAAACTTGAAAATGCAGGATGCGGAAGTTTTCCTGTCGTCCTTCAACCGCCCCAACATCTATTATGAAATCCGGGAGAAAAACGCTGATGTGGACAAGGAAGTGTTGCGTATTGTAAAGGCCAACGCGGGGAAATCCGGCATCATCTATTGCTTCAGCCGGAAAAAGGTGGAGGAAATCGCCGAATTCCTGCAGGTGAACCATGTCAAGGCGCTGCCTTACCACGCCGGTCTGGACGGCAATGTGCGGGTGCAGAACCAGGACCGTTTCCTCATGGAGGACGCGGATGTGATTGTGGCCACCATCGCTTTCGGCATGGGCATTGACAAACCGGATATCCGTTACGTGATCCATTACGATATCCCCAAAAGCCTGGAGGGCTATTACCAGGAGACCGGCCGCGCAGGGCGCGACGGCGGCGAAGGTATATGCATAACCTATTACAGCTACAAGGACATCCTCAAGCTTGAAAAATTTATGCAGGGTAAGCCCGTCTCCGAGCAGGAGATTGGGCGCGAGCTCCTCGCTGAGACGGTGGCCTACGCCGAGTCCAGCGAGTGCCGCAGNNACGATTTGAACCGTCTGGAAAGGCTGGCCAAAGGCAAACCGGTCGCTGAGCAGGAAATCGCCAGGCAGCTGCTTTCGGAAGTGATGTCCTATGCGGAATCCACCTTGTGCCGGCGGCGTCACCTGCTTTTCTATTTCGGGGAAACGTACGAGAAGGACAATTGCGGATGCTGCGATAACTGCCTGCATCCACGTCAGACTGTTG
>DBVK01000028.1:3458-8165 GCA_002308135.1 Bacteroidales bacterium UBA1266 | reverse complement strand
TTAAAGCAACAGTTTAAGGATAAGCATATCATCCACATCATAAGGGGCGAGCTCACCAACGATGTGAAAAAATTCAAGCACAACACGCTTTCCTCCTTTGGGGAAGGCAGTGACTGCGATGAGAAATTCTGGGAGGCCGTCATCCGTCAGGCGCTGTTCGCCAAACTGATTTCCAAGGAGATTGAGAATTACGGCATCCTAAAAATCACATCGTTAGGGGAGAAATTCCTGAAACGTCCGTATTCCATACCCTTGGCTGTCCCCAAACCGCAGTCGGATGCCTCTAACGACATGGACGATGTGGAGGACGCTCCCGACATCATGATGGGACAAAAGGGCGGTGTGGTGGACAAAGCGCTGTATTCCATGTTGAAAGACATGTTGAAGGCCCTGGCCAAAAAAGAGAACCTGCCCCCATACGTCATTTTCCAGGAAACTTCCCTGGAGGACATGTGCGTGCAGTATCCNNACCCTGGAGGAAATGACGCAGATTACCGGTGTGGGCATAGGAAAGGCGCAGAAATACGGCAAGCCTTTTGTGGACCTTATACGGAAATATGTGGAGGACAACGAGATTGAACGTCCCCAAGACCTGGTGGTCAAATCGGCCATCAACAAATCCGGACTTAAAGTCCACATCATCCAGAATATTGACCGGCGCATTGATTTCGAGGATATTGCGGCTTCCCAGAAACTGACCATGGACGAATTGCTCACGGTGATTGAACGCATAGTGATTTCCGGCACAAAATTGGATATCAACTATTACATTGATGAAGTGATTGATGAGGAACGCCAGGAGGAGATCATGGAGTACCTGCAGTCTTCGGAGTCCGACGATTTGGAGGTGGCGCTGCGGGAGCTCGGGGAGGATTTCTACACCTTGGAGGAGCTGCGCCTCATGCGGATCAAATTCATTTCAGACGTTGGAAACTAATAACATAAGACAACAATAAGTATGGAAATAAACCTGGAAAAAAACGAGGAAAGGATGGCGGATTTCGTCAGTATGGCAGAAGTGGCTGATATCAAGCCGGTGGAGACGCCTCCTATGGCGGAAGCGGAAACACCCTGCACTCCGCCCAAACGCCCGCGCTGCTGCTGGGTGACCATTGGCTTTATCGCCGCCTTCGCCGCCATTATCGCGCTTTTCATTCTGTATTTCCTCCAAAGGGGACAGATCCGGGACCAGCAGGCCGTCCGGGCCGCATTCGCCCAGGAGGGAGGGAATCCTTACATCCTGACCGTCAATAATGATTCCATTGTCGCGCAATATGTGCTGGTGGAGATCCTGACCAAGGATTTGGAGGAGGAGACGGTCCGTTTCCAGAAGGAGCTGCAGTCCAAGCAATCCGTGCTGGAGGAGAAATACAAAAACTACCAGATCAATGTGCAGAACCAGGTGCTGACCAAAACACAGATGCAGAACGCGGAACAGCAGCTGACACAGGAAGCCGCCGCCCTGAAGGAGCTTCAGGAGCGTTACGCCACTATTCTGGCCGGTAAGCAAGCCTCTGTGCAGAAAGAGATTGCGGATTCCATCATCCATGTGACCAACCGCATCAACGACAAAAAATACCACGCCAATTTTGTGCTGGCCACCTCGGCGGGATCCGCCATAGTGTACACCAATCCGGAATCCGATATCACCAGGGAGGTCATAGCCGAATTAAACCGCACCTATAAGAAGAGCCATGGAAAATAAACAAAGCATTTTCGCACTGATGCTTCTGCTGCTGTTGGTGTCATGCAGACAGCAAGTGGAAAGGAGGGTGGTGAGCCGCTACGCTGACAACCGCCCGCGTATGGTGCAGGAATACGTGACGGTGAATGAAAAGCCCGTTTTACGCAAGGAAATCCAGTATTTTCCCGGAGAGAAGAAATACATCGAAAAGAACTTCAACAATGCCGGGAAACCCGATGGCGTCTGGGTCAGCTGGTTTGAGAACGGCAACAGGAACAGCGAAGGCACGTACCGCGACGGCCAGTGGCAGGGCACCTACAAAGTGTGGTATCCGAACGGAAAACTTTTCTACATAGGGGAGTACGATCAGGGAAAACGCACCGGCGTATGGAAATTCTACGACAGTACCGGACGCCTGATCCGCACGGAGGACTGCAGCCGTTATCAGGAAGTTGAAATTAATTAAAAATCAAAAACATATAAACATGAAAGACATTGATTGGAAAAACTTATCCTTCGGTTACATGAAAACCGATTACAATGTAAGGTGTTACTATCGTGATGGAAAGTGGGGCGAATTGGAAGTGTCTTCTTCGGAAGAGATCCCCATCCACATGGCTGCCACTTGCCTGCACTACGGTCAGGAAGGTTTTGAAGGCCTGAAGGCTTTCCGCGGCAAGGACGGCAAAGTGCGGGTGTTCCGTATGGATGAGAACGCCAAACGCTTGGCTTCCACTTCCCGTGGCATTATGATGGCGGAATTCCCGTTGGACCTGTTCCGTGCGGCTATTGAGAAAGTCATCCGCCTGAACCAGGACTTCATCCCCCCTTACGGGACCGGAGCCTCCCTTTATCTCCGTCCGCTGCTGATAGGTACGGGCGCCCAAGTGGGTGTGAAACCGGCGAACGAATACCTGTTCGTGGTGTTTGTCACTCCGGTGGGGCCTTACTTCAAGGGCGGTTTTACGGCCAATCCTTATGTCATCACACGCAAATACGACCGTTCCGCTCCGCTGGGCACCGGTGTCTACAAAGTCGGAGGTAACTATGCCGCTTCCCTCAAGGCTCACGTCGAAGCTTGCCACGGCGGCCAGTATGCCTGCGAGTTCTACCTCGACGCNNGAGGCAACTATGCTGCCAGCATGCGCGCCCATACGGAAGCCTGCCACGGTGGAGACTATGCCTGTGAATTCTATCTGGATGCCAAGGAAAAGCACTATATCGACGAGGCCGGTGCCGCCAATTTCTTCGGAATCAAGAACAACACCTACATCACACCGCAATCCACCTCCATACTCCCTTCCATCACCAACAAATCCCTGATGCAGTTGGCTGAACACCTGGGTATGAAGACGGAACGCCGTCCTATTCCCATTGAGGAGCTGGAAACCTTTGAAGAGGCGGGCGCCTGCGGTACCGCTGCTGTCATCAGCCCCATACAGCGCATTGATGACCCGGACAACAACAAATCCTATGTGATTTCCAAAGACGGACAGCCCGGGCCTTGGTGCAAAAAGCTTTACACCGCCTTGCAGCAGATCCAATACGGTGAAGCGGAGGATGTTTTCGGCTGGTGCGATATCATTGATTTGTAATTCAAAACAGAAAATCATTTTACAAAGGGAGCGTGCATGCGCTCTCTTTGTATGTAAAAAAGAAAGCTATGCAATACGATTTGATAGTTGTCGGGAGCGGTCCCGGCGGTTATGTGGCTGCTATTAAGGCAGCGCAGTACGGAATGCGCACGGCGGTGGTGGAACGCGCCGAATTGGGGGGCATTTGCCTGAACTGGGGATGCATCCCCACCAAAGCCCTGATGAAATCCGCCCAGGTGTACACCTACATGAAGCATGCCGCCAATTACGGCGTGCAGGTGGAAGGGGAGGTGAAACCCGATTTCGCCGCCATGGTGCAGCGCAGCCGCGGCGTGGCCGAAAGCATGAGCAAAGGCATTCAATACCTGTTCAAGAAGAACAATGTGGAAGTGATTGCCGGTATCGGCAAACTTTGCGGCCGGCATCAGGTGGAAGTGCGCCCTGACGAAGGCGAACCCGCTGTTTACGAAGCGCAGCATATCATTCTGGCGACCGGCGCCCGTTCCCGCGTGCTGCCCAATCTTCCGCAGGACGGAAAGAAAATCATAGGCTATCGTGAAGCCCTGACGCTGCCAACGCTTCCCCAGTCCATGGTGGTGGTCGGTAGCGGTGCCATAGGCAGTGAACTCGCTTATTTCTACAACAGTCTGGGTGTGCAGACCACGCTGATTGAGCTGCTTCCGCACATTCTTCCCGTAGAGGACGAGGAAATCGCCAAACACGTGGACCGCGCTTTCCGCAAGCAAGGCATGAAAGTCATGACCGAAGCCAATGTGGAGCGTGTGGCGGTGGAAGGTGACATATGCCACGTCTTTATAAAAGACAAAAAAGGCAATGACGTGCAAATAGACGCCGAAGTGGTGCTTTCCGCCGTCGGTGTGCAGACCAATATTGAAAACCTCGGCCTGGAGGAATTGGGCATACAGGTGGAACGCGGCAAAGTGGTGGTGGACGACTATTACCGCACCAATGTGGAAGGGGTCTACGCCATTGGCGATATTGTGCACGGCCCCGCGCTGGCGCATGTGGCCTCACAGGAAGCCCATGTCTGTGTGGAGAAAATCGCCGGACACCATCCCGAACCGGTGGACTACAGCAATATTCCCGGCTGCACCTACACTATGCCGGAAGTGGCCTCCGTCGGCCTGAACGAGCAGAAAGCCCTGGAAGCCGGCTTTGAAATCAAGATCGGACGTTTCCCCTTTACAGCCTCCGGCAAGGCTACCGCAGCCGGCAACAGGGACGGTATGGTCAAAGTGATTTTTGACGCCAAAACCGATAAAATGCTGGGATGCCATATGGTAGGGGACAATGTGACGGAAATGATCACCGAGGCCGTTGTGGCGCGTAAAGCCGGCATGACCGCACAGCAGCTGATGAACGCCATACATCCGCACCCGACCATGTCGGAGGCGGTGAAGGAAGCCG
>DBVK01000028.1:1691-3450 GCA_002308135.1 Bacteroidales bacterium UBA1266 | reverse complement strand
CGTGCATGTTTAAATCTTGCGGCACCGGCTTCGCCGGTGCCGCAATAAAACACTGTAAATCATGAAAAAAGCATATGTATTCCCTGGGCAGGGCGCACAGTATGCGGGCATGGGCCAAAAGGGATACCAGGAGCATCCGCAGATTAAGGCCCTGTTTGAACAGGCCAATGAAATTTTAGGGTTCCGCATCACCGATTTGATGTTCTCCGGCACGGATGAGGACCTGAAGCAGACCAAAGTCACCCAACCCGCTATTTTTCTGCATTCGGTTTCCCTTGCCTTGCATGGCGTGGAGGACTTTCAGCCGGACATGGTGGCCGGACACTCCTTGGGCGAATTTTCCGCCCTTGTGGCCAACCGTTGCCTCTCGTTTGAAGACGGCTTGCGTTTGGTGGCCACCCGCGCGTCAGCCATGCAGAAAGCCTGTATGCTGGCGGAATCCACCATGGCGGTGGTGCTGGGGCTTCCGAACGACAAAGTGGTGGAAATCTGCCAGTCCGTCACGGATGAGGTGGTTGTTCCCGCCAATTTCAACTGTCCGGGTCAGGTGGCATTATCCGGTTCCCTCAAAGGTATAGAAAAGGTTTCCGTGCTTATGAAGGAAGCCGGCGCCAAAAGGGTGCTGCCTTTGAAGGTCAGCGGGGCTTTCCATTCCCCTTTTATGGAACCCGCCCGTGTTGAACTGGCTGAAGCGGTGGACAAAACCGTTTTCCATGAGCCTGTATGTCCGATTTACCAGAATTGCACGGCAGCGCCGACTTCGGATGTTGAAACCATCAAGCGCAACCTGAAAGCGCAGCTGACCGCACCTGTGAAATGGACACAGAGTGTGGAGGCCATGCTGGCGGACGGCGCCACGGAATTTGTGGAGCTGGGACCCGGCAGCGTGCTGCAGGGGCTCATCCGGAAAATACATCCGGATGCGCTTGTTTCGGGCATGGAGTGATTTTTTTTCTCTCTACGTTTCAGCAAGAAACGCATCTTTTCAGCAAAAAAACGGAAAAGGGCATGTTTTTTTTCCGGAAAAAGAAAGGCGGCGTGTTCTATTATTTTGTATCTTTGCAAGCTTCAACCATTACGGAACATGCAAAAAAAACGGATTGACATTTTAGGCGCCAACGGACAATTGGGAAACGAAATACGTTTGCTTTCTGTTCGTTACCCGGAATACGAATTCGTTTTCTCCGATGTGGGGGATGTGGACATCACCGACAAGGGGCAATTGCATGCCCATTTGGATCGCATCCGTCCGCAAGTGGTGGTGAATTGCGCCGCATATACGGCGGTGGACAAAGCGGAAACCGAAGGCGCGGAGATGGCCGAAGCGGTCAACCACCAGGCCGTCAGACACCTGGCCGGTTTTACGCAAGAGTTTCATTACCTGCTGATTCATATTTCCACCGATTATGTGTTTGACGGCGCTTCCTGCAAACCTTATCTGGAAAGCGACCCCTGTCGCCCCCTGTCCGTATACGGACGCACCAAAAGGGCGGGCGAGGAGGAGGTGCTGGCTCATGCAAGCCGGGCGGTGGTGCTTCGCACGGCATGGATGTTTTCCTCCTTTGGGAACAATTTTGTGAAAACCATGCGCCGTTTGGGCGCCGAGCGTCCGGAAGTCAGGGTGGTGGCCGATCAGATTGGCACGCCCACCTATGCCGCCGATTTGGCCGAAGTGGTGATGTGCTGGGTGGAGCAGGAGGCGCAGGTGCAGGATGTGCAGTTGTACCATTTCACCAATGAAGGGGTGTGCAGCTGGTAC
>DBVK01000028.1:336-1643 GCA_002308135.1 Bacteroidales bacterium UBA1266 | reverse complement strand
CCCCGCCGCCGCGCCGCGTCCATACTACAGCGTGTTGAGCAAACGGAAGATCAGACAGCGGCTGCAAAGGGAGATTCCCCATTGGGAAGAGGCGCTGCAACGCTGTTTGCGTGTGATTGAAACAAAAACAGAAAACAATAGTTTACACTAATTTATACATACTAATTTAAATCTTTTATTCAATGAGTAGAATCGTTCACATTGCCGGCAGGCAAATTTTGGACTCAAGAGGAAATCCCACTGTGGAAGTGGATGTTTATACNNCGTGCCGCTGTACCTTCCGGCGCTTCCACGGGTGTGCATGAAGCGGTGGAGTTAAGGGATAACGATCAAAGTTTGTACAAAGGAAAGGGCGTGTTGAAGGCGGTGCAGGCCGTCAACAAGACCATTGCGGAGGAATTGAATGGCTATCCCGTAGACCGTCAAGACATTATCGATGCACGTATGATTGAGTTGGACGGCACGGAAAACAAGGGGAACTTCGGCGCCAACGCCATTTTGGGCGTATCCCTGGCTTGTGCCAAAGCGGCTGCGCAGGAGAACGGTATAGAGTTGTTCCGCTATTTGGGCGGCATTCATGCCCATAGGCTGCCCATTCCGATGATGAACATCCTCAATGGCGGAAAACATGCGGACAATGCCATTGATTTCCAGGAGTTCATGATTATGCCCATAGGCGCTTCCTGTTTCAGCGAAGCCCTGCGTTGGGGGACGGAAGTGTTCCACACCCTGAAGGGGGTGCTGAAAGACCGCGGACAATCCACCAATGTGGGTGATGAAGGCGGTTTCGCCCCCAATCTGAAATCCAACGAAGAAGCCATTGAGGTGGTGCTGGAAGCCATTGAAAAGGCCGGTTTGAAACCGGGACAGGATGTGGCCATTGCTCTGGATCCCGCTTCTTCGGAATTTTTTGACGCAAAGGAGAACAAATACCATTTCAAATGGTCGGATAACCGCAAGTTGAGTCCGGCGGAAATGGTGGATTACTGGGTGGACTGGACCCGCAAATACCCTGTTGTCTCCATCGAGGACGGTCTGGCCGAAGACGATTGGGACAGCTGGAAGCTGCTGACCGAGAAAATCGGCGACCGCGTACAACTGGTGGGTGACGACCTTTTTGTCACCAATGTGAAACGGCTTCAGATGGGTTTTGACCGTAAGGTGGCCAACTCCATTCTGATCAAATTGAACCAGATTGGCACCCTGACGGAAACCATGCAGGCGATTTTCCAGGCACAGCGTCACGGCTATACGGCTATCATCAGCCACCGTTCCGGCGAAACGGAGGATACCACCATTGCCGACCT
>DBVK01000028.1:0-271 GCA_002308135.1 Bacteroidales bacterium UBA1266 | reverse complement strand
TACAACCAGTTGCTCCGCATTGAGGAGGGATTGGGCGATGCCGCCGGTTTCTGGGGCAAGGATTTCCCTTTCGCCATCCGCTAAGCCCCAAAGGATACGTATAATCAACACATTGAAACAATGTGTTCTGATGGAAGCAAACTCCGGGAGTTGAAAAGCTTCCGGGGTTTGTTATGAAGAAAAGACACAAAGGAAGAAGGATATCAGCCGTACAATTGTAGTTTGGGATAAAACTTCGTTCATTCTTCACCCACCGCCACCCACATTTCTT
>DBVK01000065.1:2225-6573 GCA_002308135.1 Bacteroidales bacterium UBA1266 | reverse complement strand
TCTCGCGGAGCGTGGGCTCGGCGGGTTGCTGTGATTTCTTTTCTTCCATTTCCGGCCACCTGCCTAATGACCTGTCAGCCATTGGTTCCGCCTGCTCCACACAATAAAACACGTTTTCCTCTGCATTCATGGCAGCCTTTTTATTATGTCCTGCCAAATATAAATATCCTGCCAAACTTTTTTTCTCCGAACGAACCCCATCAACCATATAAACCACATACGGGAAATCGGATGGCAGACGGAAGTTGAAGGGCTGGGTAAAATGATAGTTGTAATTATTGTTTTCCGTGACGGAAAAGATGGTGTGAAAATAACTTAAGCCCAACCAACGTGAATGATAGGAACTGATATTCGGTGACATGCTGAACTCCCATTCATTTTGGACAAATACGTCCAATGAAGCATCGTACATGCCGGCCAGCAGAGCGGCTTCCAGCGGTTTGTCCTTATAGTCGCGGACAGTCACCTCCCACTTTTCTTCGGCACCTGGGTTAAGCCGGTCGCGCACAGTGGCCAGCTTCACATCCAGGTCATAGTTGTCAAATGGCACGGAAACATAGACGTTTTTGGTACGGAAACTGTTTTCCTTGACCATTGCGTAACGCCATGTCAGCGCCCCACGGTCATTTTCCGTCACCTCATAGGGAATGGTCTGGACACTGTTGCTGACAGTGATTCTCCTGTCTATTCGGACCTCGCTGCCATGCAGCAGCTGCACCCAAATCTCCACATTTTTGGCCGAACTGCCGATGGCAAATTGAATCTTTTCGCCCGGGTTGGCGGTTTGCTTGTCCGCATGTGCCCAAACCAAGGCATTGACCGGCATCTTTTTCGATTCCTTTTCATAAACGGTGAACTGTTTGGAAATATTTGCCAAAGAATCGTCCAAACTGACCAGTTCCACCACATAAACTCCAGGTTTGAGAGACTGCCCGTCATATAGAGTTCCCGTGTCGTACACACTGATTTGTTTCTGTGAAAGTAAGGTCATGGAGCCGTTTGAGGCAGCTGAGCCTTTCAACGGGTAAAAACTGTAATTCGGGAACAGCCGCTCCAATTCCTCGTCAGAGAGCAGTTGCCGGTCAAGCTTCATATTGTTGTACTCAAAGACTGCATCGAAATAGTTGGGCTTGGAGGTCTCCGCACAACGATAGATTTTTCGCAGAATGCGGCTTTTGGCCGGTTCTCCACTGAGATTGCCCACAGAAATCTTATATTTTCGCATGTCAGATTGCTCCACCTCGGATGGCAGATCGGTGCTGAGTGCGATTTCGTTGTATCCGGCGCGAATACTGTATGTACCGGTTTGTGTCTCCCCCTGCCTGCTGGTGGCGGTCACCTCTATCTCGTAGGTATAGAGAGGCTGTCTTTCAGGTGCGATTGTCTGTGATGGTTTCAGATTGAAGTTAATGGCAAATTTTCCGTTTTCATCTGTGCGGGATTTGCCGGAGGCAATCTGTTCATCCAAAACAGACGGATAATTCCACCACCAGCAGCGCCACGGAAAGCTGGTTTTGCGCACCACACGGTAGCTGCACTCCACATCGTCCAGGCCGAATCCGGCGTATGCCTTCACATCACCGTGTATGGTTACATCCTCGTTAAGCTTATACTTTTCTTTCGGTTTTTCAAAATTCACCTCAAAGGTGGGACGCTTGTATTCCTCAACACGAATATATATCAGCACCGTTTTGCTTCTTAAAACATACCTGCCGTTCATCCGGTCGGTTGGGAGAACAAAAGAGCCGCTGAAGGAGCCGTATTCATCGGTGACGAACTCTGTGGAGGCGATTTCCTGTCGGTTGGCATCCAGCAGGCTGATTATTTCCGTATATCCTTTTACCAGTTCAACGTTTTTATCTTCGTCATCGATACGGGTCACAACACCTTGGAAATGGACGGTCTGCCCCGGACGGTATATGGCACGATCGGTAAAGAAGTGGGTGCCAATAATGCCCTCTCCGGATTCCTCCGAGCTGTAGAATTTTCTATTATCAAATGAGTACAGACAGTCATCCCCTTTGCGCAGGTTGAAACCAATGAAAATTCCATTTTTCTTGCAAGTGAATTCCGCACGGCCGTTCCGGTCAGATTGTTTGGTGGCCAATATGTTTGTCTGCGACCTGTAATTTTCTTTGTAAAATTCCACTGTGACCCCTTCCACGGTTTTCCCTGTTTTCCTGTCCACAGTAATAACAATCAGTTTGTTATCTTCCGTCTCTTCATCAATATACCCAAGGCTTGAAACTTGAAACAGAAGTGCCAGTCTCATTTCCTTGTTTTTTATTTTCTTTTGGGTGCCTGCAATCAGAAAATAGCACCCTCTTTCAAGTTTTGGAATGGCTATCAGGGTCTTGTGCGCACGGTAGTCCGTTTCCGTTGCCAAAGTGAGTTCCTGCTCGGCGACGGAAGGTTTAGAATCCAGCTCCTTCAGCAATTCCTCCTTGTTTTTTTTGCTAAGCCTCTCCACCTCTTTTTCGCTGACCTTTACAATCCGATAATATGGACGGAAGGCATTACGGTATTCCAGCACGGCGGGAATGGCTTCACCCGGAAGTTGCACCTCGTGCATTCTAAGGCTGATTTTCGGCTCGACAATATGCTTGACAAGATTCTGGCAGTTTTCAGCCCCCGTTGTTTTCGGGAACTTGGCAATAACCTGCTCGCACAGCTCCTTTGCCTTTCTGTAATTGTCGAAATAGATGCTGTCGCTGCTTTTGCGTTCATATTGGTCGATAAGGTTGTTCGCCATCAGTGCGGTGATTTCGGCGGAAAGCGGGTTGTCGGCATAACGGTTTCTCAAATCATCCATAGCTATTTGGAACCGGTTGAAATCCGAAAAAATTGAATTGACAAAACCATAACGTTTGAAATCGTTGTATATCAAAGCGTCTTCGTTACCGCTTTCAAGATGATAGGCTATCAGTTCCTGATAGATTTTCAGGCACTTTATCAGAGGGTTGTCCGCATTACCGTTCAATTCCACATTCACAAAATCCTTGGCGGGCAGCCACCAGTTATCGCTGTTCATGCCTTCCTCCACGTCATCCCTGCCCGCTTTATTCATATAAAGATTGGCCATACGATGGAACATGAATTCATACAATGTCTTTTCGTAATCCAAATATTTCTCCACCTCTTTTGTGCTTACGTTCAGAATCAGCAGGAAATCCTTAGTTTCCGCCTGTTTCAAAGCTTCAACAGGTTTTATGGCTTCGGCAAAATGTGCGTCAATCCGGCTACGGAAACTCTCCTCGTCCCAATATTTCATCTCCACCTTGGAAACATCGCCTTCAATTGGCAGGTTCCATTTTATATCCCATTTCCAGTTCCGCCAAAATTCGGCGTATTCTTTGGCAATCTCCTCATGCAGCAGCGCATTATGCACTGCATCAAGCTGGCCGGTCTTTGACTCCAAGTAGCGGATGTAGGTCTGCTGCGGATTATTCTCCGATGTACGGTAAAAGACCGAACTCCTCATCAGCCAGCTTTTCAGCAGCTGGGTCTGNNGTCTGGTTGTTTTCCTTCAACGCCTTCCGTTCAATCTCATCCAACAGCTTCGCCGCCGATTCCGGCAACTCCTTCTGCAGACACTCCGTGAAGGACTTCCAAAGCTCATCATAACTTTTTTTCGGCTCCGGAGCGGCATTCCCGGCGGCTGCGGACGCGGAAAACCCAAACAGAACCCCTATCAACAACGCCACAATAATACCTGATTTTCTCATAGATACGCCATTTTTCAAAACCGATTTGCAAAAATACTGAAAATAGAAACACCTGTAAGATTATTTCGTACTTTTGCAAAAAAAACATCCATGAAACGGACACAAACACTGCTGTGGCTCTTTTTCGGGCTTATCTCCCCCCTGCTGGCACAAGCTCCGGCGGACAGCCTGCACGTCGCGCATTACACCATTCAATTGGACCTGACCCATTATCAGGAAAAACAACTGTACGGAGCGGCCACGCTGAAGGCGGTCCCCAAGCACCAACTCCTTTACATCAACTTGGAACTGATGCAGTTGCAGGCCGATTCCGTCAGCATTGGCGGGGAAAAGAGGAACTTTTCGCAGGAAAACGACCGGCTGCGCATTCCGGCGGAGGGAAGGCCTTTCGCCCAAGGAGACACGCTGGAAATCTGTGTCTGGTATCACGGAAAACCTTACAGCGAACGCTTCGGAGGCTTCTATTTTTCAGAGGAATATGCCTTCAACATGGGGGTCTGCATCGACCACATTCCGCACACGGCCGGCAAAACCTGGTTCCCCTGCGTGGACAGTTTCACCGACAAGGCCTTGTACAGCTACCGCATCCGCAGCGTCCAAGGACACCGGGCGGTCTGCGGCGG
>DBVK01000065.1:183-2113 GCA_002308135.1 Bacteroidales bacterium UBA1266 | reverse complement strand
GCGGCTTCCAATTGAAATCAACGTGCACCCTTCCGCCGCCAACAAGGTGACCGGCAGTTTTTCGCGGCTGAAACAAATCGTGGCGCTCTTTGAAAACCACTTCGGCCCCTACCCCTTCGACCGTATCGGCTACGTGACCGTCCCCTTCACCTCCGGTGCCATGGAACATGCCGGGAACATCGCCTACCCCTTGGCCGCGGTGGACGGCAGCCGGAACAAGGAATCGCTCTACGCCCACGAACTCTCCCACGCATGGTTCGGAGACTGGGTCACCTGTGAAAGCGCAGAGGAAATGTGGCTCAACGAAGGCTTTGCCACCTGGTGCGAAGGCTTAGTGGCGGAGTATTTCTCCCACAACGACAGCCTGCCGCAGCAAGACTCCGAGGCCTACCGCCACTGGTTCCGCCAGCAGCACCGGAACGTGCTGAAAAAAACCGCCCTTTACGACAAGGGCTACTTTCCGCTCTACCCCATGCCGCAGTCGCACACCTACGGCAGCACCACCTACAACAAGGGCGGCANNACAGCTACTTGGGCGACAGCCTCTTTTTCCATTGCATGAAAAAATATGTCAAGGAATTCGGGGGCGGCAACGCCAGTTCTCGACAGTTTTTCAGCCTGCTGGGCCGCGAAAGCGGACTGCCGATGGAGGATTTCATGGCGGCATGGATTGCACAGCCGGGCTTTCTCCATTTTTCGGTGGATTCCGTCACCGCACTGGGAAACGGAAGTTACCGCACCCACCTGCGGCAGCGGCTGCACCACGCCGAACACTTCGGCAACAGCAACCGGCTTACGGTCAGCTACTTCTTTCCCGACTCCGCCCGAAAGGATGTGACAACCACCTTTTCGGGAGAACATGGCACCTTTGACTGCCCACTGCCGCAAACGCCCCTGTTCGCCGTGGTGGACATAGAGGACCGGTATGCCGATGCCGTCATTGACACCACTTTAGTAATTAACGGCAGCCAAACCGTTGATTTTGAAGACGGCGACATGCTAATCAAGCCGGTAAAAGGGAACAGCGGCTGGCTGCGCATCGAGCACAATTTGGTCGCCGCGGACTCCCTGAAACAGGAGAACAGCCACATTTACCAGCTCTCCGACAGCCACTACTGGCGCATACTGCTCCAGGATGCGCAGGCGGGGGAAATCTACCTCCCCTATTACGCGCAAGCTGAGAGCGATTTGGATTACAAGCTTTTCAGCCATCATCCGAAAAGCAGCTTCCTGCTGCTTTACCGTCCGGACGCCTCCGCCGACTGGCGCGTCATACCGTTTGCCCTAACCGGAACAAGCGGCAACGGGATTTTCCGCACCGCTTGGGCCAAGTCCGGGGAGTACTGCTTTGGTGTCGGCGACACCGTGGGGATGCGGATAGAAAAAGTCCTGAAAAACGACGCTGGCATACGGCTATTCCCCAACCCCGCCGACCGTCGGCTGCACATCTGCCTACCGGAAACGGTGAAAGTGACAACGGCACGTATCCACAATGCTTCAGGACAGCTTCTGCTCCACCTTGACATTCGCGAAAAAGAGACAAATTGGGATGTGAGCCACCTTTCCAAAGGTATGTATTTTATTGAATTTATGGACGATAAAAATAAAATCCTCCAAAAGGGCAAGTTTTTCATAAAATAATTTTGAAAAAACGTAAAATGGTATCGTAAAAAGCAGTACCTTTGCAATTCGTTTACAAAAATTTAAAACACATTTATAATCAACATGTACGCAATTGTAGAAATAGCAGGGCAACAATTTAAGATTGAAGAAAATCAGAAAATTTTCGTTCATCGCCTGAATGCTGAGGAAGGTTCGAAAGTGGATTTCGAACGTGTTATGTTAGTGGAAAACAACGGTTCCATCAAAGTAGGGACCCCCACCCTGAGCGGTGCCAAGGTCAGCGCTACCGTTGTCAAACACCTTAAAG
>DBVK01000065.1:0-131 GCA_002308135.1 Bacteroidales bacterium UBA1266 | reverse complement strand
AACGGGCACCGCCAGTACCTGAGCCAGATACAGATTGAGAAAATCGAAGCCTGACCCCAACCCACAACCCTGAATTCATTATAGTAGCAACAACAAAAACAAGAAAAGATGGCACATAAAAAAGGTGTAGG
>DBVK01000183.1:771-5764 GCA_002308135.1 Bacteroidales bacterium UBA1266 | reverse complement strand
GCGGCGTAAAGGAAAAAATCCGTCTTCCATAGCATGGCTGCGGCGAAAAAACGATGCTGTAAGTTAAGATGCTTCGCATCTTTTTCTCCTCGCAGCTCAGCATAGCCCAAGCAAGCTTGGCTCTGCTTTCGCCCGCATCGTCGATTGCGTCTTTCTTGTCAGGTGTGTGGATGATTTGTGAAGATGTGAAGATGTGAAAATGTTGATTTGTTATGTCGTTGGGAATGTGGGTGGCGGTGGGTGAATTCTGGCGGCGTAAAGGGGAAAAAACCGTTTCCCATCAGAATGCTTTGAGGTGGACATGCCCTTTCTTTCGGTTAGCGGATCCGATAATGCCGTATCCCTGGCTGATGTTGCTGAATGTCTGCACGGGTTCGCTGAAAAAGTACTCAAGGTCGCCCATCATCCCTCCGTTTGTCCGGCAAGTGCAGTAGTACTGGTACAGATTCCTGTCCAATTGGCTGATTTCTATGTCAAAATCCACATCGTTCAACGAATCATCCAGAAAGCCATGAAACTTGAGGGTGAGGTTCAGCGTGTACTCTTTCCCGTCGAACAGCAAATCCGTGAACAGCGCACGGTCGGAGAGGGCGCTTTCCCCTCCGGGCTCTGATTCCAAAGGCGAGCGCATCTGCTGGAAAACAGGGTCATCGGAGTAGGCATATATGTTCCAGTAGATGGAAGGGAGGTATTTGCCGTGATCGTAGCTCCCTTCGCGCAGGGTCTGGCTTTTCGGTTGGATTTGCAGCAGGTAGTAGTCGCGCACCCCCGGATGCGGGTCGGTCAGCCGGACTTTCACCGCGATTTCGGCATCGACCCAGCAGACGGAATCATAATAGGAAGAGGTGGAATCGATATGCAGGGAGGTGATGATGTGCTGTAGGTCGAATTGGGTTTGGAAGGGCTGCAGTATGCAGCTCCCCTCCGCCGGCTCAAAACCCGGCGCGGAGGCCTTGACCCGCACTTCATCGCCTTCCTTTGCCACGTAGGCGCTGCGGAACAGCTTGTGAATAATGGGCTGGCCGTCCTCGGAGTAATGGTAGGCGCTGCCATTCGTGTAGCCGATGGTGTCATCCTCCACCGTCAGGCCGGAAATCTCGCTGCCGTTAACCAGCAGCGTGACCGCTAAACCCTCCGGTGCCGAAGTGTTGGTGACATCGCTCAGGAAAAAGACGCTTTTGCCCACGCTGAAGCACACCGGTTCGCCGGCGGTGACAACACAGTTAATCACCAGGCGCGGATCGGTCTCCTTGTCGCGGAATTCCACTTCCTTGGTGCACGCGCAGCAGCAGAGGGCGGCTGCCAGGCAGCGGAGGGCGGTTTCAAACAGGCGGTTTGTTCTCATGGGCTTAAAATTTATAACTGTAACTGAGGGAAGGGATAAAAGGGAAAATGCAGAGCTGTTTCAGGCGTTTGTGCCCATGTGTGTCATAATCCGTATAGACAAGGAAGGGGTTGTTGTGGGCGTAGGCGTTGTAGATGCTTACATTCCAGGTGCGTATGCCATGGCGCAGCTGCTTGTGCCAGCTGAAGCTCACATCCAGACGGTGGTAGTTGGCGAAGCGGAAATTGTTACGCTCGATAGCGGCGATGACGGAGCCGTAGCCGTTGTTTTCCAGGCTGGGATAGAGCTGCATGCCCAAGGTGCCGCAGTTGCCGGTGCTGAACACCCAGGAGGCGGAGAAGTCAAAAGTCTCGCTGAAACTGTGCTGCAGCGTCAGGCTGATGTCGTGCCGCCGGTCGTATTTGGCCGGAAACACCTTGCCGTCGTTGATTTCCTCCCCTTCCCGGTCAAACTTTCTGTCTGCGTGCGCCCAAGTGTAGGCAACCCATCCGGTGGTGCTTCCATAGGTGCGTTGCAGCAGGAACTCCACGCCGTAGGCCCATCCTTTCCCCAGGCATACCTTGGACTCCCATCCTTCGGAGGAACCGAAAAAAGTGGATCCGTCTTTGTATTCCAGCAGGTTGTCCATTTGTTTGTAATAGCCTTCCACCGAACAGTCGAAGCCTTTCGGCAGTTCGTAAAAGCAGCCCAACGACACCTGATGCGCCTTCATCGGTTCGATGCGGGCCGTAACCGGCACCCAGAGGTCGGTGGGCAGGCTGACGCTGCTGTTGGAGAGAAGATGCAGGTATTGTTGCATGTAGGCATAGCCCGCTTTGATGGAGAAATGGCTGTTAAGCAGGGCCCGTATGCTTAAGCGGGGCTGTAGCGACTGGTAAAAGGTGTGCTGGACACTGAAGGTGGAGTAGTGCAGTCCGGCATTCATCTTGAACAGGTCGTTCAGGCGGATGTCGTCCTCAATGTACAGCACGCTTTCGTGCGCTCCGATCAGCGAAACATTGAAGGTGGTGTCCATTTTGTCGTAATAGTCCTCTTCTTTCTCCTCCATGGAAAAGGACTGTGTTTCCGGGCGGAATAAATGGTAGGTATAGGCTCCGCCGAAACGGATGTCGTGGCTGGTGTTGGGGTTGCAGGTGAAATCCACCCTTCCGGTCGCGTCGTGTATGCTGGAGAGGTAGCGCATCTCCATATCATAGGTTTCCTTGGAGTAGGGGTTGTAGGTGATGTCAGTCTCGTTGATGCTGATACCAAGGCTGTGGCGGTATTGGGTGTAGTTGGCGGAGGCGTCCATGAACAGTTTGGGCGTGAGCAGGCGGTTCCAGCGCAATGCAGTGACTTTGTTGCCCCATTTCCATTTCAGTCGGAAATATTCCTCGTTTTTATAAAGCCGCTCCTCAATGTCCTTGTAGCGTATTTTTGCGTATACAGCGTCATCACCGCTGTACAGGCTCAGGTACACCCTGTCCTTGTCGGAGATTTTCCAGTTGAATTTGGCGTTCAGGTCGTAGAAATAGTAGCCGAAGCTGGCCTTGTGCACATCCATGTCCAATGCGTCAATGCGGGTGGCAGCCCATACCACCGGCTTCATCAGCAGGTCGGAGTAGGTGCGTCGGAACGATACGTTGAACGAGAGTTTGTCTTTGACAATCGGCCCCTCAACGTTGATTTTCGAAGAAATGACCCCTATGCTCGCATTGCCGTGGTATTCCCGCATGTCCCCTTCTTTCATGCGCACATCCACCACCGAGGAGAGGCGTCCGCCGAAACGGGCGGGGAAGCTGCCCTTGTACAGGGTGACGTTTTTCAGCGCATCCGGATTGAACACGGAGAAAAAGCCCATCATGTGGTTGACGTTGTACACCGGCACGCCGTCCAGCAGCAGCAGGTTCTCGTCCGGCCCGCCGCCGCGCACGTAAAGTCCGGCGGAACCTTCGGAGCCGTTCTGCACTCCCGGAAGCAGCTGTATGGCCTTCAGCACATCGGCTTCGCCGAACAGGGTGGGCATGGCTTGAATCTGCTTTACCGGAATCTCCACCACACTCATTTGGGAGCTCTTGGCGCTGACGGTGCTGCGGCTGGCCGAAACCGTCAGGGTTTTCAGACGCACAGGCGTCATGGGGAACGAGATCAGGGTGTCTCTCCGCAGGTTGAAACGGATTTCCTTGGCGTTGTAACCCACGTACGATATTCTCAAGTCCACCTCTCCGGCATCCAATACCAGGGAGTAGTAGCCGTAATCGTTGGTGACGCATCCTTTGCCGGAGATTTTGTCGTATAGGGAGGCTCCTATCATGGTCTCCTTGCTGAGGGAATCCATCACATAGCCCCGGATGATTCTTTTTTGCGCGGGAAGTGCACCTGCATACAACAGAAGAATAACTCCCATCAGCAGCGCCAGCTGATGGGAGCGGTTGAATGACATATGCATGATTAAGGATTTTTCGTGTTCGTGCAGTAACGTTCGAACAATCCGGACGCTTACGCTTCTGGGGAGAAATCTTCCTTGCCTACGCCGCAGACGGGGCAGACCCAGGTGTCCGGAATGGCTTCGAAAGCTGTTCCGGGAGCGATGCCGCTATCGGGGTCGCCTTGTTCGGGGTCGTACACATAACCGCAGATATTGCAAACGTACTTTTTCATAATGTAGTGTATTTGTTGTTAATAATGAATCAATCTGTTAATAGATGCCGTTCTCTCGGATTTCTGCCACCCATGCGCCTTTGTTGTTCTTAATCAGCAACATTTGAAGCAGTGCGTTGTCTATGCCGATTTGGATGCTTTTATCTGCAAAGCCATACAAATAGGATTGTTTGAAATGCTTGCCGTAGACTTTCTTTCCTGTGGCCGCATCCCGTACGGATACGGAAACGCCTTTGTATTTCTCCTCCTCGGATACGTTGAGGCTTATCAGCACATTGTTGTATACCTTTTGTCCGATCCGGACAGCATCGGCGGAGCGTTCTATTTTAATGTTGTAAGTGGGCACTGCGGTTTCCGTGACGGATTCCTGGGCAAGCAGGGTGATGGTGGTGTCTTTGGTGAAGGAAGCGTTCATTTTGGCGCTTTTGTGCTGGGAAAAAGCGAAGTTCACGGTCAGCATAAGCGCGGAGATAAGCAGAAGTTGTTGTTTCATGGTGTGATTTGGTTTTTAACGAATAATAATTTGTTTAGTTTACAAAAATAGATAAAATCCATATACGGAGGCGGCATGTTAAAAAAAAATCTACCTTTGCAATTTGTAACGCAAACGATAAGTGTTTTTATAAAAATGTACAGAACAAATACTTGTGGAGAGTTAAGCCTGAAAAACCTGGGACAGCCGGTGACACTTTGCGGCTGGTTACAGCGTTCCCGCGACCTGGGAGGCATGACCTTTATCGACCTTAGGGACCGTTATGGCATTACCCAATTGGTGTTTAACATGGAAAAACGTCCGGATTTGTGCGAACAGGCCCGAAAGCTTGGCCGGGAGTATGTGCTCCAGGTCAAGGGGGTGGTGGCTGAACGCAGCAACAAAAATCCGAAAATGCCCACCGGTGACATTGAAATACTGGTGGAAGAACTGCATGTGCTGAACGCGGCCAAAACACCGCCCTTCACTATTGAGGAGCACAGCGACGGCGGTGACGACCTGCGCATGAAATACCG
>DBVK01000183.1:553-735 GCA_002308135.1 Bacteroidales bacterium UBA1266 | reverse complement strand
GCGATGCTGACCCGCAACTATTTGAGCGACTTGCATTTTTTGGAGATTGAAACGCCCTGCCTGATCAAGTCCACACCGGAAGGGGCCCGCGACTTTGTGGTGCCTTCCCGCATGAATCCGGGACAGTTCTACGCCCTTCCGCAATCGCCGCAGCAGTACAAGCAGCTGCTGATGGTGGCCGG
>DBVK01000183.1:328-450 GCA_002308135.1 Bacteroidales bacterium UBA1266 | reverse complement strand
GTGGAGCAGGAGGATGTGCTGCAGACCTTTGAAGGGCTTTTGAAACACATTCTGAAAGATATAAAGGGATTGGAATACAAGGCTTTCCCACGCATCACCTGGAACGATGCGATGAAATACTA
>DBVK01000183.1:0-225 GCA_002308135.1 Bacteroidales bacterium UBA1266 | reverse complement strand
GGAATACACCCGCAAGCAGCTGGACGCCCTCACCGATTTCGTGAAACGGCCGCAAATCGGCGCCAGTGGACTGGTCTACATACGGTGCAACGGCGACGGCAGCTTCAAATCCTCCGTGGACAAATTCTACACCCCGGAAGATTTGCAGCGTATTGCGGCGCATTGCCAGGCTAAGGCGGGCGATCTGATACTGGCGCTTTGCGGTGAAAAAATGAAGGTGCGCAA
>DBVK01000103.1:7170-8491 GCA_002308135.1 Bacteroidales bacterium UBA1266 | reverse complement strand
GCCCCCTTCGGCTCCATGGAACGCTTTATCGCCGTCCTCATCGAGCATACCGCCGGCAATTTCCCCTTATGGCTCACCCCGGACCAGGCCATCATTCTTCCGATCAGCGACAAATTCGCGGATTACGCCCAGCAAGTGCGCAAAGAGCTGGATGAAGCCGGCATACGGGTCTGTATAGACGAGCGCAGTGAGAAAACCGGGAAGAAAATCCGCGACGCGGAAATGAAAAAAATCCCTTATATGCTGATTGTCGGAGAAAAAGAGGAAGCCGAACACACGGTCTCCGTCCGCGGTCACGGCATGCGGGACTTGGGCAGCATGCCTGTCAGCGCGTTCGCCAAACTCGTGCAGGAAGAGGTCCGCGCGATGAAAAATCCGGACTNNCCGGACACCACCGCCGAAGCCTAAGCCGCCTATAACGCTTCCTCTTCCGGAATGGCATCGGACTCCAGCACCTGGAAATCCGGTGTCACAGGAAAGCCATAATATTCGGGTTCCATAGGTTGCCGCCCCTTGCTGAGGTATACGCGCGTCGCTACAAAAAAGCATTTGAGGTTAGTGGAGTCCAAGCCGCCTTCCGCAAGCTGGTTGTCCATGGCTTCCAATTTGTTGATCANNTCGCCTATACGCTGGCGCTGCTGCATCTCCACCACATCCCCGTCCTCCGGATAAGAGACATATTGCCGGTTCAGCTGCTCGGCATAATTCTCCGCAACCGGTTTTTCCACAAAAAGCACATACTGGTAATCCGAAAGACTGTCAATGTGCAAAATACAGACGCTGTCCACCCGCACATCCGCTCCTGTGTTCGCCTCCATATACTGGCTTATGACGGACACCAGACGGTGGTTCAGCTTTTCCTGGGGGCTTTCGCATGCCGTCAGCAACAATGCGGACAAGACCGCCCACACGGACAATCCCCTTAAATGCAAACAATCCTTTATTCTTTTCAAAAACATGGCTGTTATGTGTTTTTACCGTTTTGTGTAACGGAAAAAATGCGGGCATATTGTTTTTTTTACTAATTTTGCAGCTATAACCAGACAGGAGAACATAAAAACACATGCAACATGAAAAATAAAATTGTAGCCGGAAACTGGAAAATGAACAAAACCTTCCCCGAAGCGGAAGAATTGCTGGTCGCCATCGCCGAAGGGCTGGACGAAATGGAGCTGGAAACCGATGTCGTCATCTGCCCGCCTTTCCCCTACCTGGAAATGGCTGCGGACATTTCGGAGGAAAGCAATTTCACCGTCGGGGCGCAGAACGTCAGCTCCGAGGAAAAAGGCGCCTATACCGGCGAGGTGAGCGCGGCCATGCT
>DBVK01000103.1:2307-7127 GCA_002308135.1 Bacteroidales bacterium UBA1266 | reverse complement strand
GGAACTGGCCAAAAAGACAAACCAGCTCCTGGCCAATGACATTGTGCCGATCTTCTGCGTGGGAGAGACACTGGAGGAAAGGGAGAACGGCACGCACATCCCCACCATTCAGCGGCAATTGCGCAACGCCCTTTTCCATCTGGACAAAGAGAACATTTCCAAAGTCATCATCGCCTACGAACCTGTATGGGCCATAGGCACCGGCAAAACGGCCACCCCGGCTCAGGCGCAGGAAATCCACGCCATGATACGCCGGACGATGGAAGAGAAATACGGAACGGAAACCGCGTACAACATGTATATCCTGTACGGCGGCAGCTGCAATCCGCAAAACGCGCTCGAGCNNCAGGATGTGGACGGCGGACTGATCGGCGGGGCTTCCCTGAATGCGGACGATTTCATCGCCATCATTAACGCCGCTGAAACCTGTGTCAAAAACGACTAACAGCCAATGGACTACATCGAAATCAGGTGCAGGGTGGAACCGCTGGAGAGCGGCTCGGAAATCCTGACCGCCCTGCTGGGTGACATGGGCTGCGACAGTTTCATGGACTGGGAGGAAGGCCTGCTCGCCTATATTCCGGAAACGGATTTTTCCGAACAGTCCCTGCGTGAAATCCGCCTGCCGGCATCCTCCGGCATCACTTGGAGCTACACCCTGCAACGCATCAAAGACGAGGACTGGAACGCCGTATGGGAAAGCCATTACGAGCCTGTCTGGGTGGACGGGCAGTGCTACATCCGCGCCCCTTTCCACCCTCCCGCCAAAGAAGCCGCCTACGAGCTCCTGATCGAGCCAAAGATGTCGTTCGGCACCGCCCATCACGAAACCACCGCGCAAATGATTTCCTATCTGCTGGAAGAGGACTGTCTCGGGAAAAGCGTATTGGACATGGGGTCCGGCACTGGGGTGCTGGCCATTCTCGCCGCCATGCGCGGGGCATCGGAACTGACCGCCATTGACAACGATGAATGGGCCTACCGCAACATGCTGGAGAACTGCCAGCTCAACCATACGGAAAACATCCGCTGCCTTTTGGGTGACGCAGGTTCCATTCCCGACACCGCCTACGATGTGGTGCTCGCCAACATCAACCGTAACATACTTTTGCAGGACATGCCGCACTACACAACCCACTTGCGCCCTCACGGCACCCTGCTAATCAGCGGTTTTTACGAAGGCGAGGACTTGCAGCTGCTGCGCAAGAAAGCGGAGGGCCTGGGACTGGCCTATGCCACGCACCGGACACGCAACCGATGGGTGGCCGCACGCTTCACCAAGGGCGGACGCTAAGGTTTTTTTTCAAATTATTCGGCAAAAAACGCCGGAGATAACCAAATTATAAGTATTTTTGCAATTTAATACTCCGTAAAGGATTATCGGTATCTTGGATATGCAATTTATTAAAAATCAGTTGTTTGAGAAAACGGTTCCCCAACGGACTTAATGTGAAACAAATTTCGTATACGTAAAATATTTTTAATGATGAAAAAACTATCGAATCTCTTCCTGGGAATCTTCACGTGTCTGATTGCGACAATCTCCCTGCAAGCACAACCCAGTGTAAATGTCAATTGGAAGGCCGTCGGCCCCGACAACTTCAGCGGACGGAGCAAGACGGTTTTGGTTGACAGACAAAACAGCAACCGGATTTTCGCCGGCTCTGCCGGGGGTGGCTTATGGATCTCCAACAACAGCGGAACCACTTGGAACAGAGTCTCCAAATTTGAAGCTGTAGCTGTCAACGCACTGGCACAGGACGAAAACGGAACCCTATACATCGGCACAGGTGAATCCACCACCGCCCCTTCAGGCGTTCCCGCCCCCTTCGGTGTGAACCAAAGCGGATATGCCGACTCCTATTATGGCATACACGGCAATGGCGTGTATAAAATGATTTCCACCGACTCTTTCGCGCTTCTGGAAGCTACGGAAGAATGGAAGGAAGTGAACAGCATGGCCTATGACGAAACAAACCATGTGCTGTATGCGGCTTGTGACGAGGGCCTGCTTTACTCTGAAGACTATGGCGAGACATGGGATTTTGCAAAATCAGGGAATAACACATTAAAAATCAATGGTATTGAAGTGAAAGCCTGCAAGGGCGTTGTGGCGTTCGCCGATTTCGACCGCGCCAACAGAGCCAGCAAGGCCTACCTTTCCACCGAAGGCCCCAGCCGGTTCAATTCCATTTGCGGCAACAATCTGATTGACGAAAACGCCTATTGCATCAAATTGGGCATTTCCCCTTCGGACCCCAATTACATTTACGCCGCCGCCCTTTCAAGCAAGGGTGAGCTGATCAACTTCTACCTGTCGGAAAACAAGGGATCTTCCTTCCGTATCATTCTGCCTGGCGGAAGCACCCTGATTGACATGTTCCAAAGCGGCAGCCAAAACATCTGCATTGCGGTGTATCCGAACAACCCCAAGCACATCCTGATCGGGGGCTATCCTTCCTTGTGGGAAGGCCAGGACATCCAAGAAAACGCCTACTACAGCTTCACCCGTCTCGTATCCAATTACGGAACCAACGCCATTTATTTTGACCCCAACGACGAAAACACCGCATTCCTGGCCACCGATATGGGCATTGACAAAACCATGTTCACGGACGGGGTCATGACCGCCTACAGCCAGAAACGCAAGAACTTCGCTTCTGCACAAATCACCAGCATGAGCATTGGGCACAACGGTTCCATTTTGGCCGGAACGGTAGAGAACGGAACGCTTTTCATCAGCCGTGAAGGCAATACGGAACAAACCGCCAGCATGCTCATCGGCCCCGGATTCAATGCGGGGAATCTTTTGTCTGTACTGAACACAAGCGCTTTATACTACGCCACCACTTACGGGCAATGCTACCGCAAGGCCAGTCTCACTTCCGATGCCGTTGATGCAGGAAGCTGGTACGGAAGCATGATGGTAAGCACTTTCGGAAGCAACAAATATCCGAATTGGAGCTACACCATCCGCAAGCAAAAAACCACGGCCCACGCTTCCCTCTCACCTATGGCGATGTGGGAAACCACTTACGACCCCGATGCTACGGAAGACGTTGTCTTCAAAGCGGACAAACGTTACAACCAGTTCGATTCCATCTGTGTGAAGAGCAATACCGCCAACTATCCCATGTGGATGCTGGCGCCCAAAGACATGGACACGGATGACACCACAAGGGACAAGAGCTGTGTGGTCAAGGATCGCGTACAGAACCGCCTGTTTGTTGGAGCCGGTGGCTATGTGGCGGACAAAAAACCTTACGGAGCATCCATTTTCATGGCCAAAGGCGCTTTGGATTTCACCACCCCGCCCACATGGTACCGCATTTTCTTCACCCTTGACTCCACCGAAAATGTGACCAACATCTGCGTGTCTGAAGACGGCAAGCACCTGTTTGCCTCCACCCATAGCAGCGCCACCGGATTCCACACGGTATACCGTTTTTCCGGCTTCAACACAGCCAGGGATTCCGCTACGCTGACCTACGGCAGCACCGACGGAACGCACATCACCATCAACCCTTCCTACAAATTGGATTGCAAAAAAATCTACGCCACCAACACCGACTTCATTACATCTGTATATGTAAACCCTTACGACAACGACAAACTCATCCTCACTTTCTCCAGCGGTGACATTGTAATGTCCGAAAACGCAACCGCCGCCGGTGACACGGTGACTTTGGTGCTGAACAGCAAGACCGGTAACGGGCTTCCTTCCGAAGCCGCGTTCTACACAGCCCTTGTGCTGAAATGCGATGCGGAAAACGCCAACAACACGGTCACTTCCGACATGGCTATGATTGGAACCGAAGAAGGTGTCTATTACACGGAGAACTTCAACTCCTCCGACCCCGATTGGTATGCTGTCAGCGATGGCATTGACTCCAAAGTGCCTGTCATCAAACTGATACAGCAGCGTCAAAACACAGAGGATGTGGAAAGCCACTTCTATTCCAAATCCTACGTCCACGACTCCGCTGTCATTGATACGGTTATCGTGCCCTTCAAAGGTGTTTCCAACCACGGATGGGTATACGCCGCCACTTATGGCAGAGGCATCTTCTGCACCGACGCTTTCGGTGTGAAAGGAATGAAAGTGCAGCCAAACAAAACCAAACTGGCATCCGAAGGTTTGCATATTTACCCGAACCCGACCAGGGACCAGGCCAACATAAGCTTCACCCTGCAACATGACGCAAACATCAATGTCAGCGTCTATGATATCAGCGGACGTAAGATTTCCAGCAAAAACATCGGCAGATGCATAGCCGGAGAGAACCATGTCACCCTCCCCTGCGCATCCCTGTCCACAGGCGTTTATTTCATCCGGATCAAAGGCGGTGAACAAGCGCAAAACGGGAAACTGGTTATTGTAAAATAAAAAAAACTACCATGAGAAAGAACAGCCTCCTGACACTATTAGCCTGCCTGGCATGCGTGGGCGCATCCGCCCAGTCCGTGGATTACGCCACTGCAAGAAAAATTGCGGAGACCTTCCGCAACCAAAGGCAGAACGGACAAAACGTAACCATCAGGGAATCGTTCACCCAGACTCACGACGGCAAAGCCGTGTTCCATATCTTCAATTTTGCCGAAGGCGGGTTTGTCATTGTTTCCGCAGAAGAGAAAACCGAACCTATCATCGCCTATTCCAACGAAAACCCCTTTGACATACAGATGAAGAACCCCGTGGTGAAAGCGTGGATGAACGCTTATGCCGAATCCGTTGCTGAAGCGGCGGAAGCTGTGGTGGAAACACCGGTGGAGGTCACCCGTCAGTGGGAGCAGCTGAAATCCGGAAAGCCCGCTCTGCG